>CAZFJJ010000204.1:0-3540 GCA_964519075.1 uncultured Lachnospiraceae bacterium | reverse complement strand
CCCCAAACTTCTATTAAGCCCGACGAAAACTCGTCTGGCGGTTTGAATGATATGAAATTTGTCGAGAAGTTTCTGTGGGAAAGGTATTGCAATTTTCGTTTCGATGTGCTATAATGTGGGAGTAAACTAATTGAATACTAACCGGCTACCGATATTTTTGCGCAGATAGCCTCCGGCTATCTGCTCTGCAGGCGTAGCTCAATGGCAGAGCGCTCGCTTCCCAAGCCAGACACGCGGGTTCGATTCCCGTCGCCTGCTCCAAAAGGAAAGTACCCCGTCAGGGGTGCTTTCTTTTTGGAGATAGATTTGGTGGGAATCGAACCCAATCGATCTCCCGTCGCCTACTCCACAGCAAGCCCTTCGGGCTGGCTGTTTGAAAAGTACCCCGTCAGGGGTGCTTTCTTTTTGGAGAAGGATTTGGTAGGAATCGAACCCAATCGATCTCCCGTCGGCTAAGATCAAATCCCCCAAACTCCGGAACACATCACCGCCAACGGATGCCGTGTCCCGGAGTTTTCGGAGGTGCCGACTATTTGGCAATAGAACCGAGCACTGCGAGAATTTCGTCGTTGGTAAGGGAATTCGGGGACATTCCTACGTAAATATCACCATAGGAAACGTGAAACGTAGAATTGTCCGCTCTTTCCACTACAAAGCCGGGAAGATCCTTGGCATCGAATATGGTTTGATCGGTGGGAATCATATGGTCGTAAAGCTGAACCGTAAATTCCCTGCGGTCGTCGGCATACGGATCGTCGCTCGTCGTATATGTTACGTACAGCATCGAATACGTCGTGCCGCTTTTCATTGTGGTTTCGTACAAAGTAGCCTGCTTGATATGAAATCCGTCCGGGAGCTGCGACGGCAAATATTCACCAAGCTCGGTTGCTCGTGCCGCTTCTTCAGCAACGGCAGTGATCGTAGCAGACGCAACGTCACGGATATTTTCCTGCGGAGGGAACACCGCGATGCTCGCAATGATCGGATCGATCCCCTCAAGATCGGAGGCGTCCCCGCCGGACATGGGCGTCTGATTGCCTAAGCCATGGAGAACGCTCTCCGTCTCCGCCCCGTTTTGATAATAGATCGCCGGGATCGCTCCGCAGAGCAAGATCGCCATACACGCCGCTACCGCTCCAAATCTGACCCAGGTTCTCGTATAGACCCTCCTTTTGGCGGCTTTGTATTCGAGCGATTCGTTTACGTATTGATCGCCGATCTGATTCATCGCTTCGGAAAAATTTTTCGCTGTCATATAGATATTCCTTTCTCGTTTAAGTAGATTTGCATTTGCTTGCGCAAACGGGTCAGGCGCACGGACACGTTCTTTTCCGTAAGCCCTACGCGCCTCGCGATCTCTGCATAGGTGTCCGAAAACCAATATCGGCGCATAAAGATTACTCGGTTTTCGGCAGACAGGGTAGCCAGAAAAGACTCAATGGCTCGCGCAAGCTCCCCATTGTCGTATTCAGCTTCCACGCTACTCGGAGAGGAGAGGCATTCTTCAATTTCATCCAAAGCAACGTCGTATCTGCTGTTTCGTTTGGCGGCTGTGTTTTCGTGATAGCGTTTGATGGAAAGATTTCGGACGATGCGGCACAAATAGGTCAATAACGGCCTTGGTCGATTAGGCGGTACCGTGTTCCAAAACCCGAGGTAAGCGTCGTTGACACATTCCTCCGCATCCATCCTGTTACCTAAGATATTTGCCGATATTCGGCGGCATTCTTTGCCGTACTTGCCGTCCAGCTCCGCGAGTGCGTTCTCGTCACGGGCAAAGAATAATTCGATAATCTGATCGTCATCCATCTATGCGCCTCCTTTCTGCCTCAACCTTACACTACGGATTTTTGCCAAAATACTACAAGCTTTGATCATCTTTAGATTCATTATCGCATACGTTTTTGATTTTTTTGTGAACGCGCAATCATCCGCCCGCCATTCCCGAAACAACGTTCGTTTTTTCTTGACATCCTCCGTCGGTTGTGAAAAATAGACCCATACCATCGATTTCGGAGGCAACATGGAACAGAAAAATCGATTCGCATTTCTACCCCTTACCAGCCCGTGGATATATTGGCGCGGCTACCGCGGGAACTGAGCATCTATGCGTGTGAGCACCGACTGCGCAACGGTCTGCTCTTCGAAGAGACCGAGGACGGGTTTCGGATCGGGCTGGGACTGATCCTGTTTGCGATCCCGCTCCTGATCGTCATACTTATACTCGGTTCGAGTACGCTCATTCGCAAGTCTCGCGGCATTCCACCCCAGCCAACGAAGGAAGAGATTTTGACGGGCTTTATGACGACCCGCATGGGATGTGCTCAAACTTTTCCTCTCCACTAACCAACCACCCGATCCGAACGATTCGGATCGGGTGGTTTCAACTAAATCGGAAATTGAAAAAGCTGCGTTCCCGCTTCCCTGCCGCACAGCTCCACCGCGCGGATCTCGCGGTTTTCGTAGGTGGTGTAATAGTAGATCCCCCGATCGGCGTTGATGCAGGAGGAGTAGCGAGTGAATTCGCAGCTGCCGTCCGCCAGGATCACGCTGCCCCGCACCATCTCTACTGCCGAGAGCAGATGAAAGAACTGATTCACACAAACGTCCTCGTTCGCAAGATCGGCGGGACGGGAGTGATAGAGCAAAAACGCCGCGCGAACAAATCGGGAGGGCGAGGAGGAGTCGCCAGGCAGTCCGATGGCTCCCATCCCTGCTCCGAAGGGAGCAATGCCATCGATCTCTCTCAGGTGATTGCGGGGCGGAGCGGGCGATAGGTGCATATAGCGGCAGAGATTCGCCTGATGAAAGGGAAATGGCGGCTCGTTGGTCAGCACGCCGATGGGATTATCGTAGATCTGCAAGCCTCCTACCGCGGGTTCTACCGCGATCGACGCATCTTGGTCGGCGACGTGCCAATGGAGCGGCGTCAACGGAAGACTTTCGCTGAAAGGGATGTCCACCAGACGGGTCTTGGTCAACAATTCCTTTACCTCCGCCACCGATCGACAATGGCAGAGCAGCCACGGGATCAGCTCAAAGGGGCTGATATTTCGGCGGGATTCGGAGACTTCGGGATAATAGTAAGCGTTTTGCGGAAAATTCAGCCCTGCGATGCACAGACCGTGCTCGTTTGCCGCCTCGGAGTAGAGGGGATACCCGTCGACGACCGTCGCCATGCCGATGATCGCAGGATGCTCGGTCATCGGCGCGGCGCAACGAAAATGAAAGGGATAGCTACGCGGCGTGATCACCACCCGCTGACCGAAGTCGTACTCCAGATCGAGATTTCTGCCGAAATAGAAACGGTCGGCGTTCATTGCAATGCTCGTACACATCAGGCACACACTCCTTGGTTGGAATATACGGATAGTATGTGCAATTTGCGGAGCAATATGCCGCCATCGGGATGAAATCCGCGACAAGCATAACGCTCCGCCAAGCCGGTCTTTATGGTAGATCGGAACTATCAAAATTTAGTAAAGCCACATATTTTACTTCAAAATTAATTTCTGATTTTGAGAGCCATTTTGACTCATT
>CAZFJJ010000203.1:0-3575 GCA_964519075.1 uncultured Lachnospiraceae bacterium | reverse complement strand
ATTGCAATCATCGCTGAATACCTGGGAAAGGACGCTTCCGAGATCGAGGCTGACGCTACCTTTGAGGATCTGGGTCTGGACTCTCTGGACATCGCTGAGCTGGTTATGCAGATCGAGGATGAGCTGGGCGTTACCATCGAGCTGAACGCTGAGCTGAACAACATCGACAAGCTGGTAGAGTACATCGAGAACCAGGGCTAAGTCCCCAAGTAAAGGAGCAACGGCATATGTTAAAGAGTCAGCTTTGTGAACTTCTTGGAATCAAATACCCTGTTTTTCAGGGAGGTATGGCTTGGATCTCCGACGCAAGTCTTGCGGCGGCAGTATCCAATGCGGGCGGACTCGGCATCATTGCCGGTATGAACTCCAATCGCGAACAGCTTACCGCGGAGATCCGAAAGCTCCGCACCATGACCGACAAGCCCTTCGGCGTAAACGTCATGCTCATGTCCCCCTTCGTGAAGGAAATTGCAGAGGTCGTCGTGGACGAGAAGGTGCCTGTTGTGGTCACCGGTGCAGGCGATCCCTCCCCCTACATGAAGGCTTGGCTGGACGCGGGCATCAAAGTGATCCCGGTGGTCGCCTCCGTCAGCTTCGCCAAGCGCGCTGAGCGGAACGGCGCTACCGCCATCATCGCCGAGGGTGCCGAGTCGGGCGGACACATCGGCAAGCTGCACACCATGCCTCTGATCCCTCAAATCGTGGATGCAGTGAACATCCCCGTCCTTGCCGCAGGCGGTATCGCCGACGGCAGAGGCATGGCCGCCGCCCTGATGCTGGGTGCTTGCGGCGTACAGATGGGCACCCGTTTCCTGGTTGCGGACGAGTGCACCATCCACGACAACTACAAAAACATGGTGCTGAAGGCAAAGGACATCGACACCATTACCACCGGTGAACGCACCGGCGATGCCTGCCGCGCACTGAAAAATCCCTTCTCCAAGGACTTCCACAAAAAAGAAATGGTGGACTGTCTGCCCGCTGAAGAGCTGGCACCCCTTGGAATCGGCGCACTCCGCCGTGCCGCCCGCGAGGGCGATACGCAGACCGGCTCATTCCTTTGCGGAGAGATCGCGGGTCTGGTGAAGGAAAGAATGTCCTGCAAACAGATCATTGAGGAAGTTTGCACCGACTGCGAAACTCTGCTGATGGGGGCCTCGAGATGGGTAAAATAGCACTGCTGTTTGCCGGTCAGGGCGCACAGACCCCCGGCATGGGACGGGATCTTTACGAAAAATCTCCCGCCGCAAAAGAAATCTACGATATGGGTGAAGCGAATCGCCCCGGTACCCTTGCAACCTGCTTTGAGGGCACCAAGGAAGAGCTGACCCTCACCGAAAACACCCAGCCCTGCCTGTTTCTCACCGATCTTGCCTGCGCTTATTCCCTCACCGAGGCGGGCGTGAAGGTGGACGGCGTTGCCGGCTTCTCTCTGGGTGAGATCGCCGCCCTCGCTTTTGCTGGCGTGCTGTCCGACGACGACGCATTCCGTCTGGTCACTCTCCGCGGAGAGAAGATGGCTGAGTGCGCCGCGAAACATCCGGGTGGCATGGCAGCAGTGGTCAAGCTTTCCGACGAAAAAGTGGAAGAGCTTGCCGCAGGCTTTGACGAGGTCTGGCCGGTCAACTACAACTGCCCCGGACAGGTCGCCTGTGCCGGCAAGAAGGAGCAGATCGCTCCCTTCTGCGAGGCAATAAAGGCGGCAGGCGGCAGAGGCATTCCGCTCTCTGTCAGCGGCGCGTTCCACACACCCTATATGCAGGATGCCTCCGCGGCTCTTACCGAGACACTGGCTTCCCTGCCCGTTTCCGAGGAACATCTCCCCATCTGGTCTAACCTGACTGGCGATCTCTATCCCGCATCGGCGGACGAGATCCGCTCCGCCATCGCCGCGCAAGCGTCAAACAGCGTGCGCTGGGCGGACACCCTCAGAAAGATGTATGCCGAAGGCTATGACACCTTCATCGAGGTGGGCGCGGGTAAGACCCTTTCCGGTCTGGTCGCCAAGACCCTGACCGACGTGACTATCGCAAACGTCGCCGACGTGGCTTCGCTGGAAGCCACTCTGTCGGCTCTGGGCGCTTGACAACACGCCCATATACATTATCGAAAGAAGGAACAGAATATGTTCAAAGGAAGAACCGCTCTCATCACCGGTGCGGCGCGCGGCATTGGCAAGGCCATCGCCGTCAAGCTGGCATCCCAGGGAGCTAACATCGTCATTTTCGACGTATTCGACGCCGACACCGCTGTGGAGACTCTGAACGAGCTGGCCGCATACGGCGTGAAGGCAAACTATTATCGCTGCGACATTACCGACAGCGCCGCCGTGGATGCGAACGTCAAGGCTGCCATCGAGGTTTTCGGTAAGATCGATATTCTGGTCAACAACGCAGGCATCACCAAGGACAAACTGATGATCCAGATGTCCGAGGCAGAGTTCGACGCGGTCATCAACGTAAACCTGAAGGGCACCTTCGTGATGACCAAGGCACTGACCCGTCATATGATGCGCAACCGCTACGGTCGCATCGTCAACATGGCATCGGTGGTCGGTCTGATGGGCAACCCCGGTCAGGCAAACTACTCCGCCTCCAAGGCAGGCGTGGTTGCACTGACCAAGACCACCGCCAAGGAGTTCGCCTCCCGCGGCATCACCTGCAACGCCGTTGCTCCCGGCTTCATCGCCACCGGCATGACCGCCGTCCTGTCCGACGCCGCCAAGGAAGCTATGCTCTCTCAGGTGCCCGTAGGACGCGTAGGCACCCCCGAGGACGTGGCCAACGCCGTTGCCTTCCTGGCATCCGAGGCATCCTCCTACATCACCGGTGAGGTCATCAAGGTCACCGGCGGTATGTACGCCTGATGCGCCGTCTGAATAGGAGAAACACTATGCGTAGAGTTGTAATCACCGGTATCGGCGTGCTGTCCCCCGTGGGCAACGACGCCGCTACCTTCTGGGACAGTCTGACTGCCGGCAAGTGCGGCATCGGACCCATCACCCGCTTTGATACCACCGACTACAAGGTAAAACTGGCAGCAGAAGTGAGGAACTTCGACCCTAAATCTCTGTACGACAGCCCCGCCGAGGTGCGCCGCGCAGACGAGTTCACCCACTATGCCGTCGCCGCTTCCGACGAGGCGGTCAAGGACAGCAAAATCCTGGATTCCGACATCGATCCCTTCCGTCTGGGCGTTTACGTCAGCTCGGGTATCGGCGGTATGCAGACCTTCGTTACCGAAACGCTGGCACTGGACAAGAAGGGACCCGGCAGAGTTTCCCCTCTGTTCGTTCCCAAGATGATCTCCAATATGGCGGCAGGCATGATCGCCATCCGCAACGGCGCGAAGGGTCCTACCCTGCCCGTGGTCACTGCCTGCGCTACCTCCGCTCACGCCATCGGTGAGGCGTATCGCGCCATCAAGCACGGCTATGCCGATGCCATCATCGCAGGCGGCGCAGAGGCAGCGATCACGCCACTTGCCATCGCAGGCTTTACCAATTGCAAGGCACTCCACGAGGGCGACGATCCCACCGCCGCGTCCATCCCCTTCGACGCTCGCAGAAGCGGCTT
>CAZFJJ010000202.1:0-3603 GCA_964519075.1 uncultured Lachnospiraceae bacterium | reverse complement strand
AAAAGGTTCTTGGATCTCCAAAAACTTTATGAAAGGGCGGCAATTTTTGCCGCCCGATTGATTTTATATGGAATGTTTGCACAAACCTTGCAGGGCGGGGGCTTGCTCCCGCCGTTTCAGACAAAGGGTTTTATCTGTGGAAATCCTCTGTAAGCGGCGGGAGCAAGCCCCCGCCCTACGAGTTCGGCATATCCCTCTCCCCCCTTGACACACTCTCCCATCTATGGTATACTGAGGTTGCAACACGGGCCGCCGAGGGCGTCGGCCCCTACAATTTTCCCCAAACATCGTTCAAGGAGGTGCCGCTATGCCCTATCTGGAATCCTTCACTCTTGCCACCGACAATCAGGAATACGATTACCTGCGCGGCGCATATAAAGGAGCCGGTTATCAGACCGCTATGGTCTGCTACGATCACTCTAACGTCTACCCCTTCAAGATTTTCCCGCCCAAGGGGCTCTCCCGCCTCGACTTCGCCCCCATCACCATCCTCTACGGCGGCAACGGATCGGGCAAATCTACTCTTTTGAACGTTATCGCAGAGAAACTGCGGCTGCAGCGATCCTCTCCCTTCAATAACACGCCTTATATGAAGTCTTATCTGGACTTCTGTAGCTACCAAATGTCGCTGGGCAAGCTGCCGCCTCGGGACAGCAAGATCATCACCAGCGATGACGTCTTCGACTATCTCCTTGACCTGCGCTCCATCAACGAGGGCGTGGATCGGCGGCGGGAGGAGCTCTATCGAGAGTATGCTGAGCTGGCGCCACGGGGTGCTTCCTCCGATCCCTCCTTCCTCTTAAAATCGCTGGACGATTACGAGGAGCTCAAAAAGCGCAACGAGGCGAGAGGCTCCACCAAATCCGCCTTCGTCGGCCGCCGTTTGAACACCCACGAGGTGGCGGGTCGCTCCAACGGCGAGAGCGCACTCTACTATTTCACCAACCAAATCGGCGAGGGTGCGCTGTATCTCTTAGACGAGCCGGAGAACAGCCTGTCCGCAAAGCTTCAGAACGAGCTGCGGCAGTTCATCGAGGATTCGGCACGCTTCTACCGCTGCCAGTTCATCATCTCCACCCATTCTCCCTTCCTGCTTTCGATGAAGGGCGCCAAAATCTACGACCTCGACAGCCGTCCCGTATCGGTGGCAAACTGGACCGAGCTGGACGCCGTACGGATCTACCACGACTTTTTCGAAGCGCATCGGGGAGAGTTTTGAGGATCATCCACACTCATCCGTAGGGCGGGGGCTTGCTCCCGCCGTGAAGCAGTTTTATCTGACGATATCTACATTGCAACAGAGATAAAATCTGTTGTAACCGTTTGACGGCGGGAACAAGCCCCCGCCCTACGAGTATAAGCAAAACCGCACGGAATTTCCGTGCGGTTTTCGCTATGCTCTATTATTCTTCAATCACACTTCCGCCCCATTCGACCACGGTGAAGCCGATGCGCTCGAAGCCGTCGAAGGTCTGGGGTTCGATCTCCACGGGCGCACTCAGCGGCTTTGCCGCCATGTAGACCCGCAGAAGGCTGTCGGGCGCAGGATTGATCTCCAGCCCTGCCACCGAGGTGTATGCTTCGTCCTGGAAGGAGATCAGATTGTAGGGATTCTGCTGCAGGATCGGCAGCCAGTAGATGATGAACTCGTTCGCCTCCCGGGCGGTCAGACCGATCTCGGGCAGGATCTTCGCAAGGAAGTCGGCGGTATCCGTGCCTTTCACGCAGAAGCCTTTGGCGAAGTCGGGATCAAGCCGGGCAAGTCCCTCCCAGTAAAGGCAGTAATACTCCGAGCCGTCGGGGAAGATCAGCGTGCCGTCGGGCAGGGCGGTAAAGTTTTGCCAGCCCTCCGCGCCGTGATCGGGATAGGTGCAGGTGAGGGTGCCTGCGTAGTTGAGCTTCACAGAGCAGATCAGCTCTTGCTCGGTATAGAAGTAGATCACAGGTTTTGCGGTAAGATCAAGATCGTCTTCTTTGCATTCGTCGGGATCTTCGCATCCCGCAAGAAGGGGGAGCATCAAAAATGCAGCCAGCAGGATTGCAGTGAGCTTGCGGATTTTCATCTGATCAATTCTCCTTTCAAGCAAAAAACTCCCGCATAAGGCGGGAGTCACCGTAGGTGCATCGCCTCGGTACGGTTTCAGTATAGCAGATCCAACCGTATTTGTCAATGCTTTTTCAGAAAAAATTTCAATTATTTTGCAATTTATCCAATCGTTCGTGTTGGCAAAGACAGTATGCTCCACTCATTCTATTATACGAATGAAATCGCAATTTCACTCCCCTAAATAATCAAATTCTTCAAAATTTTCTTATTTTCGCTCTAACTCTACTTGTTTTGTGCCTGAAATGCCCATAATTTCCAATAATAGGATACCGTTTTTCCACAAAACCCCTTGACAGATGCACATTTTTCCTGTATACTGTATACGTTGATTCAAAATTGTTGACTTGTCAATGTTAATGATTTGTGAATATTAATCGCTTATCCTTGACATTCGGGAATTATTTGCTAAAATAAAGGTAACAATCCTACCATTATATAGAGGGTGGAGTTTGCCCTTTTTCGTCCGCGGAATCCCGCGGAGCTACAGGAGTTTTCATTCATGAGTTTTCGCATTATAGGCACCGGCAGCGCGCTGCCCGCAACCACCGTATCCAACGAGGAACTGACCAAATTTCTGGACACCAGTGACGAATGGATCCGCACCCGCACCGGCATTACCCAGCGCCGCGTGATGAACGATGAAGAGTCACTGCTCACCCTCGCCACCGCCGCCTGCAAAAACGCGCTGGAGATGGCTGATACTACCCCCGAGGAGATCGAGCTCATCGTCTGCACCACGCTGGCAGGCGACTACACCTCCCCTTCCCTCTCTTGCCTGGTGGCCAAGGAGCTGGAATTGCCCGCCCGCGTGATCACCATGGATATGAACATGGGCTGCTGCGGCTTCGAATACGGTCTGCAGGTCGCATATACCTACTTTGCGTCGGGCACGATCACCAAAAAGGCTATCGTGGTTTCCGCCGAGGCGCTGTCCCGTCACGCCGACTGGTCCGATCGTGCTACCTGCTGTCTCTTCGGCGATGCATCGGGCGCAGTGGTGCTGGAGGCGGCTCCCGACCGTAAGATCGACTTCGATTGGACGGTCAGCGGCAACGCCGAAATCCTGAACATTACCCGCCACGCCGACAGCTCCCCCTGGAACTCCTATGACGACAAGGGCGTGCTGCACATGAACGGGCAGGAGGTATTCAAATTCGCCGTTTCTTCCATCAACGCCCGCATCGGCGCTCTGCTGGAGAAAAACGGGCTTTCACCCGACGATATTGCAAAATTTTTCCTGCATCAGGCAAATATCCGCATTATCAACAGCGCCATTCATAAAATGGGCGTAGCACCCGAAAAATTCCCCCACAACATCGAGCGGCTGGGCAACACCTCTTCCGCTACCATCCCCGTACTGCTGGACGAGACCGTCCGCGCAGGCGGCGTCCAAAGAGGCGACAAAATCGTGCTCTGTGCCTTCGGCGCAGGACTGGCATCCATGGCCTGCCTTCTGGAATATTAATCCGTCAGAACTCCGCGGAGGCTCCCCTCCC
>CAZFJJ010000201.1:0-3642 GCA_964519075.1 uncultured Lachnospiraceae bacterium | reverse complement strand
ACGAGCTGTCGGTGATCACCCCCGACCGCGAAGCCGCATAACTTCTGAGACCGACCGATTGGGTCGGTCTCTTTTTGCACCGCTCCCTTGACATTTCCCCGCAGATAGGGTATAATAGGCAAAAACGCCCCGTTTGGGCAATCTATGGAAATCGGGTAACCGGAATGAAAAAACTGCTGTCTTATCTTAAAGCATACAAAAAAGAGTCGATCCTCGCCCCGCTGTTTAAGCTGCTGGAGGCTTCCTTCGAGCTGTTCGTGCCGCTGGTGGTGGCGTCCATCATCGACCGCGGCATCGGGGAGGGTGATCGGGGCTATGTACTGAACATGACCCTCGTGCTGGTGGCACTGGGGTTGATCGGCCTGGTCTGCGCCGTTACCGCCCAATATTTCGCCGCCAAGGCATCGGTGGGCTTTGCGGGCGGGCTTCGCCGCGCGCTGTTTGAGAAGATCCAAACCTTCTCTTACGCACAGCTGGACAAGATCGGCGTGAACACCCTCATCAACCGCATGACCGGTGACGTGAATCAGGTGCAGTCTGCGCTGAATCTGACCCTCCGTCTCTTCCTACGCTCCCCCGTGGTGGTGTTCGGCGCAATGATCATGGCCTTTACCATCGACCGGTCAGCGGCGCTGATCTTCGTGGTCACCATTCCTCTGCTGTCGGTGGTGGTGTTCGGCATCATGCTGATCTCCATCCCGCTCTACCGCAAGGTGCAGGAGAAGCTGGATCGCGTGCTGGGCATCACCCGCGAAAACCTCACCGGCGTGCGGGTCATCCGCGCCTTCTGCAAGGAAGAGGACGAGGTGGAGGATTTTGACCGCCGCAACGCTGATCTGAACAAAATGCAACGGCGGGTGGGAATGCTCTCCGCGCTGATGAACCCGCTGACCCTGATCATCGTCAATCTGGCCATCATCGCGCTGATCCGCACCGGTGCCGATCTGGTGAACGACGCTACTCTTTCCCAAGGCGAGGTGGTGGCACTGTACAACTATATGTCCCAGATCCTCATCGAGCTGGTGAAGCTGGCCAATCTGATCATCACTATGACCCGCGGCTTCGCGGGACTCTCCCGCATCGGCAAGGTTTTGGACGCCGATTCCGCCCCCGCTCCCATCGAGAGCAAGCGGGAGGCGACCGATTACACGGTAGAGCTGCGGGACGTCTCCCTCACCTATCCCGGCGGCGGTGACGAAGCCCTCTCCCACATCAGCCTTGCCGTCAAGCCCGGCGAGACCGTGGGCATCATCGGCGGTACCGGCTCGGGCAAGACCTCGCTGGTGAATCTACTTCCCCGCTTCTACGACTGCACGGGCGGCACCGTTCTGGTGGACGGTCTGGACGTGAAGGCATGGGATACCGCCGCACTTCGCAAGAAGATCGCCGTCGTTCCGCAGAAGGCACAACTGTTTGCGGGAACGATCCGGGAAAACCTCCGCTTCGGTGCGCCCGATGCAGACGACGACACTCTCCGCGCCGCTCTGTCAGCCGCGCAAGCCTTAGACATCATCGAGAAAAAGGGCGGGCTGGACGCCATAGTTGAGCAGAACGGACGCAATCTCTCGGGCGGTCAGCGACAGAGGCTGACCATCGCAAGAGCGCTGGCGACCCGCCCCGAGATCCTGATCTTGGATGATTCCGCCTCCGCGCTGGACTACGCTACCGACGCGGCGCTCCGTGCCGCCATTCGGGAGCTGCCGAGCGCGCCCACCGTCTTCATCGTCTCTCAGCGTACCGCTTCCCTGCGCCACGCCGATCAGATCCTGGTTCTGGAGGACGGCGAGGCGGTTGCCGTGGGCAGACACGACGATCTCTTGGAGACCTGTCCCGTTTACAGCGAGATCCACTACGCTCAATCCCCCCGCAATGCAAAGGAGGTGGGCTGAAATGGCAAAACAGAAGAAAAAGCTGGACAAGGCCACGCTGGGCAAGGTCCTGCGCTATATCCGCCGCCGACTTCCTCTGCTGTGCGTTTCCATCCTGCTTGCCACCGTTACCGTGGCGCTCTCCCTCTATCTGCCCATCCTCTTCGGTAACGCCATCGACTGTATCGTGGCTCCCGGGCAGGTGAACTTCAAGGGCATCGCCGCGCTGCTTACCGAAGCCGCTCTCGTGATTGCCGTTACAGCCGCCGCCCAGTGGCTGATGAACATCTGCAACAACCGCATCACCTATCACGTGGTACGGGACATCCGCGCAGATTCCTTCCGCAAGATTCAGAAGCTTCCCCTGTCCTATCTGGACACCCATTCCACGGGCGATTTGCTCTCCCGCGTCACCGCCGATGCGGAGCAGTTCTCCGACGGTCTGCTGATGGGCTTTACCCAGCTCTTTACCGGCGTACTCACCATTCTGGGCACCCTCATCTTCATGGTGCGCCTCTCCTGGCAGATTGCACTGGTGGTGGTGCTGGTGACTCCCCTTTCGCTGATTGTGGCGGCGTTCATCGCCTCCCGTACCCATTCGATGTTCCAACTTCAATCGAGTACCCGCGGTGAGCAGACCGCCTTCGTGGAGGAGATGCTGACGGGACAGAAGGTAGTTCGTGCCTTCGGTCACGAGGAGGAGGCGATGAAGAAGTTCGACGAGATCAACGATCGGCTGAACGCCTGCTCGCTGAAGGCGATTTTCTTCTCCTCCCTGACCAATCCCTGCACCCGCTTCGTCAACAGCGTGGTCTACGCCGCCGTCGCACTGGTAGGCGCCCTGCTGGTCATCCAATCCGAGGAAACGGTGTACAGCGCGGCTGGAATCGCTATGGGCATTGAGGGTGCCGCCGCCGGCATCTTCACCGTGGGCACGCTGTCCAGCCTGCTGGCCTACGCCAACCAATACACCAAGCCCTTCAACGAGATCTCGGGTGTGGTCACCGAGCTGCAAAACTCCCTGACCTGCGCCGCCCGCCTGTTTGAGCTGATGGAAGCCCCTGCTGAGAGCGACGACTCCTCACTCCCCGAAATGGGCAAGGCGGAGGGTGCGTACGCACTTACCGACGTCTCCTTCTCCTACGTTCCCGAGAAGCCTCTGATCGAGGGGCTGCACCTCACCGTTTCTCCCGGTCAGCGGATCGCCATCGTGGGACCCACCGGTTGCGGTAAGACCACGATGATCAATTTGCTGATGCGCTTCTACGATGTGAAGGACGGTTCTATCGCGCTGGACGGACAGGACGTCCGCGGTGTGACCCGTCATTCGCTCCGCAAGAACTACGGCATGGTTCTGCAGGAGACATGGCTGAAGGCAGGTACGATCCGCGAGAACATCGTGATGGGGCGGCCCGACGCTACCGACGAGGAAGTGGTCGCCGCCGCCAAGGCCGCCCACGCCCACAGCTTCATCCGCAGACTGCAAAGCGGCTACGACACGGTCATCGGCGAGGACGGCGGTATGCTCTCGGCAGGACAAAAGCAGCTGCTTTGCATCACCCGCATCATGCTCTGCCTCCCTCCTCTCTTGATTTTAGACGAGGCGACCTCCTCCATCGACACCCGCACCGAGCAGAAGATCCAATCTGCCTTTGCCAAGCTGATGAAGGGGCGCACGTCGTTTATCGTAGCGCACCGCCTGTCCACCATCCGAGAGGCCGACATCATTCTGGTAATGAAGGACGGCAACATCATCGAGCAGGGCGATCACGAC
>CAZFJJ010000200.1:0-3650 GCA_964519075.1 uncultured Lachnospiraceae bacterium | reverse complement strand
GAGTCTCCCCTGCCCCATTGGTTTTCCTGTTATGGCTTATTTCTTCCCGAACAGCTTCCCGAAGAAGGACTTCTTCTCCTTCTTCACTTCCTTCTCGGGAGCAACGTTCGCGATCAGCTCTTCCTCCAGCTGGGCGGCTTCTTCCTCCGCCTCAGCGCGGTCGTCCGTGATCTCGGGCTCGCCGACCAGCGTGCCGCCGAAGATGGAATCGCACTCGGCAATCTCCTCTTCATCCGTCTCTACGTCGGAAATGCGACCGCGCTGGCGGTAGATAGTGATGATGCTCCGCATCACGAAGGGATTGTCAACCAGGGAGATCTTCACCTCGCCGTCCTCGTCCAGCACGAAATCGAAGATCACCTGATCTTCGGTCTCTTCGCCGTTCTCGTCCAGTGCCTGCAAAAGGGCGAAATTGTGATCCACCATCTCGTCCTCATATTCCTCGGAGGGCGTGGTGACGGGGATCAGCGCCATCTGGGAGAAACGGGCAACCTCGCCGCGGTCGTTCTCCAGCTCGATGGGCTCGTCGTTATTGGGATCGCTCAGCTGCTCCAGAATCTTTTTCAAATCACTTCTCATAGTCTAATTCTCCTTTAATCTATACGATTATGTGCGTTTTTTCAATGTTTCATTCCGAAATCGCCGATCTCTCCGCGATGCGGAACCGACGATGCCGCACCCGGTCTGGTAACGGCGATAGCCGCGGCACGGACGGCAAGAGCAAGCGCGTCTTCGGGGGATGCGCCCTCTGCCCGCGCGGACAGGAAGTAGCCGGTAAAGGTATCTCCCGCGGCGGTCGTATCCACCGCATCGACACGGCAGGCGGGACGGTATCCGCGCCGACCGCCGCTCTGCCAATATGCGCCGTCGGCACCCAGCGTCAGAACCGCCTCAGCGTGGGGATAGCGCACCGCCAGACCGTCCAGCACGGCTGACGGCTCCCGCTCGCCCGTCAGGGCGAAGCCCTCGGTCTCGTTGAGCAGGAAGCAGTCCACCGCCGACAGATCGGCGGCAAGCAGATCGGCGGTGATGGGCGAGGGGTTCAGGATCACCCGCATCCCCCGCTCCTTTGCCAGCGCAAGGAGGGTGGGAAGCCCTGCCACCTCGTTTTGCAGCAGCAGCCAATCCTCCGCCCCAAAGCAGGCAAGCACCGAACGCATATAGTCGGCGGGGATCGCTCCGTTTGCGCCCGCGCAGACCAAGATGCAGTTCTGTCCGTCGGGGGCTACCTGAATCACCGCGTGCCCCGTGGGATAATCGGTAACGGCAAGATGCGTAACGTCCACACCCTCTGCGGACAGCAGCTCTGCCAAAAAACGTCCGTCCGTGCCGATCTGCCCCGCGTGACAAACGGATGCGCCGGCGCGGGCAAGGGCAATGGACTGGTTCAGCCCCTTTCCGCCTGCATTTTTCTGATAATACAGAGCCGACGCCGTCTCACCGGGCGCGACGAAACGCTCCACCCGATAGACGTGGTCGATATTCAGCGAACCGAAATTCAGAATCTTCACTTTATTCCTCCAGCAGCTTACCGAAGAGATCCTCCATCAGGCGATCCCGATGGACGTGGAAGACGTAGGTCATGGGCGCGCCCTCCCGGGTCTCGTACCGACCGTCGTAGCCGGGCAGAAGACGGGGACGGGTGTCCCACATCAGATAGCGGCGGGCGTCGGTAAGCCAGGCCACGGCGGTCACGTCCCAGATGACCCGCGACCAGGGGCGATTGTTCCCGGGATAGCAATCCAGCACGTTCTGCGCCAGATAATCGGCCAGCGGATTCTTGCCGAGCAGATGATAGCGCATCTCGGGGGCGGTGGTGGTAAAGGCAGACACCACGCCCATACAGGGCAGCTGCACGAAGGGCACGCCGCTGTTCAGTATCACGCGGGAGGAGGCGACGTCTTGCCAGAGGTTGAACTCGCAGGTGTCGGGCCATTCCCTGCCGTGTCCGCCCAGCCAGACCACCACGATGCGCTCGGCCAGGGTAGGATCGATGAGCATCGCAGACGCCACGTTGGTGATGGCACCGATGGCTACCACGTAGAGGGGCTGCTCGGCAGAATAGTCCCGGGACAGCTCCACCAGCCGCTCTGCCGCAGGGGAGAGGACGGGGGTCTGCTCATCGGTCAGGAAGGCTCTGCTGCCCCGGTAGACGGCGGGGGCTAGCTCGTCTCTGCCGCAAAGGGAGAGCAGCTTCAGAATCTCGTGATAGCTCTTCTCCATGCCGTCCTCGGGCGAAACCGAGCGCTCGTTGAGAAAGGGCGCGGCGAAGATGGCACGGGGGTTGATCCGATCGGGATTTTTCAAAAAGTAAGCGATGGCGAACTGATCGTCGATCTCGTTATAGGCGTCGGTGTCCAGCACCGCGTCCACTCTTCCCGCAGGGGGAGCCAGTAACTCTACAAGGGTAGTCTGATCCATACGTAGCCTCCTTGGATCGCGGCGAACGGGTCGCGGCAATCCGAACAAATTTTCTCTTCATTATAACATACATTTTTGGAAAATGCAATAGCATCGTCTGATTTTTTTGTGAATTTCGGGAGAAAATCGCACGTCCGCTTCGAACCGCTCCCGCCGACTCGCATTTCCACTGCACCCGTAGGCGCAGACATCTACCGCCAATCCTCCCTCCGGGAAGTAGGATTTCCTCGCAGAGGGTCGATCCGCAAACTTTTTTCGCAAAAAACGCGATTCGGACTTGATTTTTTCGAGTTATTGTGCTACAATGAAACGTATAGTTGAATTTTTCGGGGGAGGTCATCCAAGTGGAGCAAAAAGTGGCGCTGGTCACAGGCGCGTCGAGCGGGATCGGTAAGGCGATCGCGCAAAAGCTTGCTCAAACGGGCTACGCCGTGGCACTGGGCTGCCGCAATGTCGCCGCCGCCGAAACGGTGGCAGAGTCAATCCGCCAAAACGGCGGCATCGCCCTCGTCTGCCCCGCAGACGTTACCAACGCCGATGCCGTGGAGCGGATGTTCGCCGCCGCCCGCACGCTGGGCAGGATCGAGCTACTGGTTCCCGCCGCGGGCATCGCCTATCAGAACCTCTTCCAATACACCGACGAGGTCACCTACGACCGTATTATGGATACCAACGTCAAGGGAGCCTACCTTGCCGCCCGCGCCGTCCTGCCCGATATGATCGCCGCAGGGAGCGGCAATATCGTCTTTCTCTCCTCCATGTGGGGCGAGGTGGGAGCCTCCTGCGAGGCGGTCTACTCCGCCTCCAAGGCGGCACTGATCGGACTCACCAAGGCGCTTGCCAAGGAAGTGGGTCCCTCGGGCGTCCGCGTCAACTGCGTCTCTCCCGGCGTCATCCGCACCCCCATGACCGAGCCGCTGGGCGAGGACACCCTTTCTGCCCTGGCCGAGGAGACGCCTCTGTGCCGCATCGGCACTCCGGATGAGATCGCAAACGCCGTTTCGTTTTTGGCAAGCGACGCCGCTTCCTTCGTTACCGGTCAGATTTTGGGGGTAAACGGCGGGCTGGTCGTCTGATCTCTTGTCAATATATACAAATCCTAACCGACAATTTTGGTGAATACGCAGAAAATCGCAATTCCCTATTGCAATCCTCCGCTTTTTGTGCTATACTGTTTCCATCATTTTTTTGGAGCGTCAGAAATGTATACTTCTCGTGCAATTCTGAAT
>CAZFJJ010000199.1:0-3687 GCA_964519075.1 uncultured Lachnospiraceae bacterium | reverse complement strand
CCTCAGACTCCACCACCCACTTCCTTGGCTGTGCCGCAGGTTCGAATGGTGGGTTTTCACCCGAAAGGAGGGAGCAAATGGCTACCGAACGTCCGATTTTGACGGTGACTCAGCTCAACGAGTACGTCAAAGGGATCATTGATTCCGATCATGTCCTTAACGGACTGTCGGTGAAGGGAGAGATCTCCAACTTCACCGCCCACAAAACGGGACACCTGTATTTTACCATCAAGGACGAGTCCTCGCTGATCCGTGCCGTGATGTTCCGCTCAGCGGCATCCAAGCTTCGCTTCGCTCCCGAGAACGGACTGAAGATCATCGCCTCGGGCAGAGTTTCCGCCTTCGTGCGGGACGGCTCCTATCAGGTGTACGTGGACTCGCTCCAACCCGACGGCGTGGGCGAGCTGACTATCGCCTACGAGCAACTGAAAAAGAAACTGCAAGGGGAAGGTCTGTTTGACCCCGCTAAAAAGAAAAAGATCCCCCGCTATCCCGCCCGCGTGGGCGTAATTACCTCGCCGACGGGTGCGGCGGTGCGAGATATCGTCAACGTCCTCTCCCGCCGTTTTCCCTATGCGAAAATGGTGCTCTATCCGTCGCTGGTAATGGGTGACGGTGCCGCCCCCCAGCTGATCTCGGGTCTGCGTTATTTCAACGAAACCCGTTCTGCCGACGTCATCATCATCGGCCGCGGCGGCGGATCTATCGAGGATCTGTGGGCGTTCAACAGCGAGGAGCTGGCAAGAGAAGTCTACGCCTCACAGATCCCCGTCATCTCGGCGGTGGGACATGAGATCGACTTCACCATCTGCGATTTCGTAGCCGACCTGCGGGCACCCACCCCCTCGGCGGCGGCAGAGCTGGCAGTCCCCGAGACTCGCGAGCTGATCCGCAAGATCAACAACGTGGTGGGGCATATGCAGGTGCTGCTGGATCGGGGCGTCAAGCTGCGCAGACAAAATCTGGCGGCTCTTGCCGACCGTCCCGTGTTCAATCAGCCGATGTTGCTGCTGGACGGGCCGCGGATGACGCTGATCTCGGACACCCAGCGCATCGTCCGCGCGATGGAAAAGCTGACCGAAGAAAAGAAACGGAATTTCGCCGCCAACGCGGCAAAGCTGGAGGCACTCAGCCCCATGGCAGTGCTGCTGAGAGGATACAGCGCTGCCTTCACCGAAAAGGGAAAACTCATCCACTCGGTGGAGGACGTCAGCGTAGGCGACAAGATCGCCCTTTCGGTGTCTGACGGCACCGTTTATACCGAAGTGATGGGAAAGGAAACCAAAAATCATGGCAATCTATCGGAGTGAACAGCCCGAACTGAATTTCGAAGAAGCGATGGCGCGGCTGGAGCAGATCGTCCGCGCACTGGAGGGCGGTAACGTTCCTCTGGACGAATCGCTCACCCTGTACGAAGAAGGGGTAAAGCTGGTCAAGCTCTGCTCCGCACGTCTGGAAAACGCCGAAAAGCGGATCAAGATCCTGGTGGACGGCGGCAACGGCACCCTCACCGAGCAGGACTTTGCGGAAGGCGGTAGCCGAGGATGAGCACCCTCACCCAGCGGATGCAAAAATCCGCCGCAATGGTGGAGGGTCTCATCAAAGAACTCCTCGTTCCCATAGAGCCCCACCCCGAAGAGAAGCCTCTCTGGGAAGCCATGGTATACAGCACCATGGCAGGCGGCAAGCGGATCAGACCCTTCCTTGTGATGGAGGTCTGCCGCACTTTGGGCGGACGGCAGGATGAAGCTCTCATCTACGCCGCGGCGCTGGAGATGATCCACACCTATTCGCTGATCCACGACGACCTGCCCTGTATGGACAACGACGATCTGCGTCGGGGTAAGCCCACCTGTCATAAGGTCTACGGCGAGGCAACCGCGCTTCTGGCCGGGGACGGTCTGCTGACCCGAGCCTTTGAGCTGGTCGCCAACGCACCCGGAGTTTTGCCCCTACGCAAATGC
Organism: uncultured Lachnospiraceae bacterium; assembly: GCA_964519075.1. GTDB lineage: Bacteria > Bacillota > Clostridia > Oscillospirales > CAG-272 > CAKSQF01. Next base: position 1,723 of record CAZFJJ010000199.1, on the reverse strand, counting down.
TATGCCGTAGCCATTCTCGCCGAAGCCGCAGGCGCTCCCGGGATGATCGGCGGTCAGCAGATGGATCTTGCCTCCGAAGGGAAGGAGATCCCCTACGAGACCATGGTCGCCATCCACGAGAAGAAGACCTGTGCGCTGCTCGTTGCCGCCTGCCGTCTGGGCGCACTTGCCGCAGGACAGCGGGGAACCGATGCCGAGGAAGCCGTGACCACCTACGGCATGGGCATCGGACGCGCCTTCCAGCTGATCGACGATCTGTTGGACGTCACCTCTACCAAGGAGGTGCTGGGCAAGGACATCGGCAGCGATCAAAAAAATCAAAAGACCACCTATCTTACCTATATGCCCATTGAAACGGCAGAGGATCTGGCAAGAGCCATCACCGACAAAGCCAAAGAGGCGGTAGAACCCTACGACAAGGAAGGTACGCTCACCGCTCTTGCCGACTATCTTACCGAGCGGAAGAACTGAAATGAGACTGGATAAGTATCTTGCAGAACACGCGCTCGCCGACAGCCGTACCCGCGCCGCACAGATGATCGGGGCGGGACTGATTAAGGTGAATGGTATCCTGCAGAAAAAGCCCTCCTTTGACGTCCCCGAAGGGGCAACGGTGGAGGTGGCAGGTGATCTGCTCCCCTACGTCAGCCGCGGCGGACTCAAGCTGAAGGGCGCGCTGGACGCTTTCGGCATCCGTCCCGACGGAATGATCTGTGCCGACATCGGTGCATCCACGGGGGGATTTACCGATTGTCTCCTCCAAGAGGGAGCTGTGAAAGTATACGCCATCGACAGCGGCAGAGATCAGCTCCATGAAAAGCTTCGTGCCGATCCCCGCGTGGTGTCCATGGAGTCCTTCAACGCAAGAGGACTCACCCCCGCCCGTCTCGGTGAGCAGGTAGACCTTGCCGTCACCGACGTTTCGTTTATCTCCCAGACCCTGCTTCACGAAGCCATCGCCTCCATCCTGAAGGACGGCGGCGTTTTCGTCAGTCTGATCAAACCTCAGTTTGAAGCAGGTCGGGAAAATCTCGGCAAAGGCGGCATCGTCAAGAACCCTAAAGTCCGCCGTGAAGCCGCCCGCCGCGTGCTGGCGTCCGCCATTGCGGCAGGACTTGCACCCATTGCCGTGACCGCCTCCCCCATCACGGGCGGGGACGGGAACGTAGAATATTTAGCCTACTTTTGTAAACAACCGATCACGGGAGCCATTCCCGGGGTCGATCATCTCCCTTGACGGAACCAGGAGAACCTATGAAAAACAAGAGACAAGAAAAGATCATCGAAATCATCGAGAGCCAGGTGGTAGAGACCCAGGAAGCCCTCCAGGAAAAGCTTCGGGAGTGCGGCTTCGACGTGACCCAAGCCACCGTCTCCCGTGACATCAAGGAGCTGCGCCTGACCAAGGTCGCCGCCAAGGGCAACCGCTACAAATACGCCGTCCTGGACTCGGACGACCCCAAGCAGGCGGCAAAGTTCGTCTTCATTATGAAGGAGACCGTTCTCTCGGTGCAGACCGCTCAGAATATGCTGGTCATCAAGACCTTTGCGGGTATGGCACAGGCCGCCGCCGCCGCGCTGGACAATCTGTTCGGCAGCGAGGTCATCGGCACCATCGCGGGCGACGATACCATCTTCGCCGTCACCGCAAGCAACGAAGATGCCATGAATCTCCAAAGCAAGATCACGGCGGAGCTGAATCTCTCCAAATAATCCAAAGGAG
>CAZFJJ010000198.1:0-3698 GCA_964519075.1 uncultured Lachnospiraceae bacterium | reverse complement strand
TTTTGAATAAAATTGAGAGGGATTACTTTATTCGCACAGGATTTTTACTACACGCACTACTAAATTTACTCCGTAACTATAGGATTCGGTGTGGATAGCCACTTTGTTACCCTCTTGGGTGAAGATGGCAGACTGTCCGTTGTCGAGATAGTGTGCGGAAATAACTTTTTTAGGTAGCACGAACCGCTCCAGCCCGCGTTCCTCGGCAGAGAGTGCTACGTGGCTGTCCCCGGACGTTGACAGCTTGTGGATAAAAAGATAGTATACGTCGCCATCTTGCAGGAGGAAGTCCTTAGGCTTGTGCTCCACTGCAATATCGGTGGGTCGGGGATCGTGAAGCGCCTCGTCGTGAAGCTCTACCCACTGTCCCAGCACCTCCAGCATTCCGAGATCGATCATCCGCAGAGAGCCGTTTGCCTTTGGCCCTACGTTGAGTAGAAAGTTGGAGCCGTAGCGGCGGCAGGCGACCAGATCCTCGATGATCTCGGCGGTAGATTTGTAGTTGAGATCGTATTTAGCGTAGCCCCAATGGTCGCAGAGCACCTGACACATTTCGCTGGCGATGTATTTAGGCGAATCCGCCAGATTCAACGGCTGAGGCTTGCCCCGCTCGAAGGTGACGCTGTCCAGCTCAATGTGACCCAGTGCGCCCCGTGCATCCAGACCGGTGTTGTTGATGATCATCGCCTGAGGTTGATAGGAGCGGATCATCTTGTACATCTCGTCCTCTTCCCAGTCGGCGTCGGGCTTGTTCCACATTCCGTCGAACCAGATGCCGCCGATCCTGCCGTAGTTCTTGCACAGTAGCTCTACGCTCTTTCGCAGATAGGCAAGATAAGCGGGAAAATCATTGTGGTAGGAGGGCATCAGCCAGTCTAGCAGGGTGTGGTAGAAGAAGGGGATCACGCCGTGACGGTTGCAGGCGTCCACGAATTCCCGCACCAGATCCCGTCCGCAGGCGTTGGGCGCGTCCAGCCGGTTCAGCCCGCAGGTGTCGTACAGGGAGAATCCGTCGTGATGGCGCGTTGTCAGGGTGATGTAGCGACAGCCTGCATACTTTGCGATGCTCACCAGCTGCTCTGCCCAATCGGGGGAGGGGCAAAAGTTCTTGTGAATGGGGTAATATTCCTCGTGTGGGATGCGGTATTGGTGTTTGACCCACTCTCCCTTACCAAGCAGACTGTAAATGCCAAAATGCACGAACATTCCCAGTCCCAGCTTTTCAAAATCGCGGACGTATTCACTGACGATCATTTTACGAATCCCTTCCCAGCTCTTGATTGCGTTCGAATGCCGCTTCCACGGCAGCGATCACTGCGGCGCGGAAGGCGTACTCTTCCAGCGTGCCAACGCCTGCTATGGTGCTTCCGCCGGGCGAGCAGACTGCATCCTTCAGTACGCCGGGATGCTTGCCGCTCTCCAGCAGAAGCTTACCCGTACCTGCGACGGTCTGTGCGGCGTATTCCAGCGCCTTTTCGCGAGGCAGACCGCATTTCACGCCGCCGTCGGCAAGGGCTTCCGCAAAGAGACAGACGAAGGCAGGTCCGCAGCCCGAAACGGCGGTAGCGGCGTCGATAAGCGCCTCGTCCAGCCGATCGACCTTTCCTGCGTGAGAGAGGATTTCCAGAAACTCCGCTTCCTCCCGGGCGGTGACGGCGGCGTTTTTACAATACTGGATCAGCCCCGCGCCTACCGAAGCGGGGGTGTTGGGCATGATGCGGATGATGGGATAGTCCTTCCCTGCCATCCCCTCGATGGACGAGAGCGTGACGCCTGCCGCCATAGAGATGAGCACGAAGCGATCCCTACGGTTTGTCAGAACGGGAGAGAGAGAGGTCAGGAGGTCACCGATTAGATGGGGTTTGACGCCCAGAAAGATATAGTCGCACGTAGCGGAGATCTCCTCGTTGGTGGAGACGGCGGCACCGATCTCTTGGGCGAGGGCTTCGGCTTTATTAGCAGTTCGGTTGGAGAGAAGGATTTTGCCCTTCCCTGCTTTTTTTGCGGCTGTGGCAAGGGCGCCGCCCATGTTTCCGCAGCCGATGAATCCGATTTTCATGTTAAATAGTCTCCTTTTGGGGGATTTAGTTTGATTTCTACCGTACCTGACCGTTTCCGTGAATGATATACTTGTACGACGTCAGCTCGCAAAGTCCCATAGGGCCTCTGGCATGGAGCTTTTGGGTAGAGATGCCCATCTCACAGCCTAACCCGAACTCACCGCCGTCGGTAAAACGGGTGGAGGCGTTGACGTAGACCGCCGCGCTGTCCACGAGAGCGGTGAATCGGTCGGCGTGAGCGGCGTTTTCGGTGACGATGCACTCGCTGTGGCCGGTGGAGTGAGCGGCGATGTGGGCGATGGCCTCATCCACGCTGTCCACCACTTTTATCGCCAGCGTATAGTCGAGAAATTCGGTGTCGAAATCCTGATTTCCTGCAGGCGTGCCGTCGATAATGGCGGCGGCGCGGGGGCAGAGGCGCAGCTGTATGGGTGCAAGTCCGGCATTGATGCGGTCGGTGACCAGCTTTTCCAGCAATTTGGGGAGAAATTCGGGTGCAACAGTGTCGTGCACCAGCAGAACCTCCATTGCGTTGCAGACCGACGGACGGGAGGTCTTGGAGTTGTTCACGATGGAGAGAGCCTTCTCCGGATCTGCAAATTCGTCCACGTAGACGTGGCAGATGCCGGTTCCGGTCTCAATGCAGGGGACGCGGGCGTTCTCCACGCAGGAGCGGATCAGCCCCGCTCCCCCGCGGGGGATCAACAGATCCACCTTGCCGATGGCACTCATCAGCGTGGTAGCGCTCTCTCGGGTGGTGTCGGTGATCAGCTGCAGGGCGTTCTCGGGAAGTCCTGCCTTTGCGATTCCCTCGCGCAGGGCGGCAACGATAGCGATATTGGAGTAGATCGCCTCTTTTCCCCCTCGCAGGACGCAGACGTTGCCGCTTTTCAGGGAAAGTGCCGCCGCGTCGGAGGTGACGTTGGGACGGGATTCGTAGATCATCGCCAGCACGCCCAGCGGAACAGAGACTTTTTCGATGACCAGTCCGTTTGGGCGGGTGACGGTCTCTATCAGCCGTCCCACGGGATCGGGGAGAGCGGTGACGGCCAGAACGGCGTCTGCCATAGCTCGGATGCGAGCTTTGGTGAGGGTGAGGCGGTCGATCATCACGGAAGAGATGGTCGATTTGCCTGCCTCAATATCGGCGCGGTTGGCGGCGAGGATCTCGTCGGTATGGGCGATGAGTGCGGCCGCCATCTCGGTCAGCGCACGGTTTTTTTCGTCGTTGGAAGCGGTCGCCAGCGCGCTTTTACAGAGCGCGGCGCGGTCGAGTAGTTCGTGTACGGTCATGCGTTGCTTCCTTTCTTGTGAAATCTGGTGCCGATGGGCTTGCCGTCTACGATTCCGTAGAGCAGGTCGGGCACGGAGCCGTTGGCGATGACCATGTCGGTGCCGTTATTGGTGCAAAGGCTTGCGGCGGAGAGCTTGGTTTTCATTCCGCCCGTGCCCAGACCGCTGCCCGCACCGCCTGCAATGGCAAGAATTCGGTCGGTAATCTCAAACACGTCGGGAATCAGCTTTGCGTCGGGATCTTTGTGGGGATCTGCGGTGTACAGCCCGTCGATGTCCGAGAGGAGGATCAGCAGATCGGCGTCGGTGACGGTTGCCACGATGGCGGCCAAGGTGTCGTTGTCC
>CAZFJJ010000197.1:0-3711 GCA_964519075.1 uncultured Lachnospiraceae bacterium | reverse complement strand
CCTACGACTACTATCTTCGCCGAACCTACGGTGGAAAGGTCGCTAAGATCCCGCTGGATGCGGGCTGTACCTGCCCCAATCTGGACGGTACGCGGGGCGTGGGCGGCTGTATCTACTGCTCCTCCCGCGGCAGCGGCGATTTTGCGCCCGAGGCGACGCTGTCCGTTACTGAGCAATTTCGAAAAGGCGTTGACGGACTGTCCGACAAATGGCAGCCCGTGGGCTACATCCCCTATTTCCAGGCGCACACCAACACCTACGCGCCGTTGGAGCGTCTCCGCGCGCTGTGGGAGGAAGCTCTCGCCCAGCCGGGCGTGGTGGGACTTGCAGTCGCCACCCGCGCCGACTGCATCTCCCCTGCTATTGCCGATCTGCTCCGCGAATTTGCCGCCCGTACCCGCCTGACCGTAGAGCTGGGTCTGCAGACTGCCCACGACCGCACCGCAGAGGCCATCAACCGCTGTCACACCTTCGAGGAGTTTCTCCGCGGCTACCGTCTGCTGGAGGGGCTGGACGTTTGCATCCATCTCATCGAAGGTCTGCCCGGGGAGAGCCGGGCGGATATGCTGGAGACCGCGCAGCAGGTGGCGGCGCTCCGCCCCTTTGCGGTGAAGCTGCATCTGCTCCACGTCCTCAAAGACACTGCGCTGGCCGATCTTTGGGAAAGCGGGGAGTATACTCCCATGGAGCTTGCCGATTACGTGCAGATCGTTTGCGACACGCTGGAGCTGCTACCGCCCGAGACGGTGGTGGAGCGCATCACCGGCGACGGGCCGCCCGATCTGTTGCTCGCGCCGCTGTGGAGCCGCAAAAAGTTCGTGGTGATGAACGAGATCGACAAGGAGCTCCACCGCCGCGGCAGCTATCAAGGCAGGCGAGTGAAGCCCGACTGATCGCCCCGCAAACCAATGGAACCACCCCGATCCCCCGACTTCGGTCGGGGGGATTTTCTGCGCGGCTTTCGTAAAAAATCCTGCTTTTTTTGCGGGAACGGTTGACAGCGCCTGCGATTTGCGGTATAATTATGATGTATAATTATTTTTAGTAGCAATCAAGGAGGGACTGTCGTGGGAGGCCTGTTAGAGCTGTTTCAAATGATGGATCTCATCGATTTTATCGATATTTTTCTGACCTCGGTCATCTTTTACTACGCCATCAAATTCATCAGGGAGCGTCGCGCCGGTAAGCTGGCGATCGGCGTGTTCTTGCTGGTGCTGTTGGAGATCGCAGGCACTGCCTTCGAGCTTCCGGTGATTGGCTTTTTGATGCAAAACCTCTTCCAGGTAGGAATTATCGCTATGATCATCCTCTTCCAGCCCGAGCTGCGCTCCGCGCTGGAGAAGATCGGCGGCGTACAGGTGGGCGGCATTCGCGGCATCATCGCCCAGGGCGACGCCAAGCAGATGGAGCAGCTGTCCCAGCAGGTGGAGGCGGTTTGCACTGCCGTCTGTGATCTGGCGCTGGATAAGACCGGTGCGCTGATCGTTTTCGAGCGGTCTACCAAGCTGGGTGAGTATATCCGCAGCGGCACCGTCCTCAACGCCGACATCTCTCCCCGCATGATCAAGAACATCTTCTTCAACAAGGCTCCCCTTCACGACGGTGCGCTGATCGTCCGCGAGGGCAGACTCTACGCCGCGGGCTGCTTCCTGCCCCTGCCCACCAACAACGAGATCGACCGCGATTTCGGCACCCGTCACCGCGCCGCCATCGGCATGAGCGAGAACAGCGACGCTATCGTGGTGGTGGTCAGCGAGGAGAGCGGCATCATTTCGCTGGCGAAGGAGGGTCAGCTCCAGCGCAATTACGACTACCGTAAGCTGTACGACGAGCTGATGCTGGAGCTTTCGCCCGGCCGTGCCGCGCAGAACAAGCGCCGTCAGCAGGACGGCGAAAGCGGCTCCGACGATGAACGCGCGTAAAGGAGGAATTTGCAATGTGGAATAAGATCAAGGCCTTTTTTACGGGAGGTCCCGTCCCCGTGGAGGAGAGCGGCGACAATCGGCACGTGGATTACACCGTGCAGAAAAACAGAAAATTCGATATGCTGGCCAGAGTGCTGGCAGTTTTGGCAGCGCTGACCCTGTGGATCTACGTGGTCAGCACCACTACCGTTTCCGAGGAGCAGGACTTCAGCCTGATTCCCGTGGTCTGCAACGGCGAGGAGACAATGCGCAGCGAATACGGTCTGGTGGTGCAGTCCATCAGCATCGACACCCTCAACGTGCGGCTGATGGGCAACCGTCAGGATCTGCGGGCGGTTACCGGTGAGCAGGTGAAAGCATACGTCAGCCTTGCGGAGATCGATGCCGCAGGCGAGTACGAACTGAAGGTTTACGTAGACGTACCCAGCGGTATTACGGTAGTCTCTCAGTCGGTGAGCCAGGTGGTGGTCGAGGTAGATCGCACGGCACAAAAGCAGATTACGGTCAGCGAGAAGAATCTCTCTCTGCGAGGCTGGACGCTTGCGGCAGGCTGTTTCTTTGGAGATACTGCACTGAGTATCGATACGCTGACGGTGGAGGGACCCACTATGTCCTTGCAAAAGGTGGCAAGCGTGGAACTCCGCAGTGACGTGATCGGCGATGCCGACGGAAGCTTTACCGTCACCGCTACCCCCTATCTGTTGGATTCCAAGGGGAATATCATTACGGATAGTTCACTGAGCATCCGTGAAGCGGGACAGATCGAAATCAGCGTTGAGGTGCTGAAATCCAAGACGGTTCCGCTGATCGTGCAAGGAAAATACGGTTTTCTGACCGCTGAACAGTATACGCTCTCGCCCGAGGTGGCAGTTATCGTCGGCGATCCCAAAACGGTAGACGCGACCGATTCGTTGACCGTTGCAATCGTTGACGAGACCAAGCTTGCCGTTGACCAAAAGAGCAAATTCGAGCTGAAGCTTGACGGGCTTACGGTTGCCGACGTGCATAACATTCCGTTGACCACCGTACAGGCGGATTTCGATCTTTCGTCGCTGTCCATCCATAGGGTGGAAGGAGTTCCCGTGTTCCGAGGCAGTGAAGCGGTAGGAAGCGTGACGGTTACCGTTCGCGGGGCGAGTGCCGAGGTTGCCGCCATTGTGCAGGCACTTACGGCAAAGGATATTACGGTTTATTCGGATACTGCTCAGCCGGAAGGAACGATCTCGGCGATGACTGCGGTATTTACCGAAACGCTGCGCGCGTACGTATACGCCATAGAGATCACCGATTACGATGATACGCCTCCGTCAGAGGATGTAACGAGCAATCTGGAGCATACGGTGACCCCTATGGAGGCGGTTGCATGAAATTGCTCCTGCACAATATCAAAGCGCCCCTGAACGATCCAGACGGAGGCGCGTTGGCCGCCGCAGAAGCCGCTATGCGCGCGGCTGGGCTGAAGCCGACTGACCTTGCTTTGACCAAACGGTCTGTGGATGCCCGCAAGCGGGACGAGATCTGCTACGTCTGCTCGGTGGCCGCTGAGGTGGCGGGCAAGCCCTCCCCGAAGAAGCTGCAAAAGCTGGGTGCGATGATCCTGCGGGAAGAAGAGCTGATCCCCACGGATGCCAAGCGCAGGCGTCCTGTCGATGCGCCCCGTCCCGTGGTAGTGGGATTTGGACCCGCGGGAATGTTTGCCGCGCTGCTGCTGGCTGAGGAGGGCTGCCGCCCCATCGTGCTGGAGCGGGGCGACGACGTACGAGCCCGCACCGCCCGCGTGGAGCGC
>CAZFJJ010000196.1:0-3722 GCA_964519075.1 uncultured Lachnospiraceae bacterium | reverse complement strand
TTACCGATCTCATTCATTGCCGTCACCTATTTCCTCGATAAAGGAATCGATGAGTGCTCTGTGATCCTCGGTGTTGATCTCGCGCTCCAGCATCTTCTCGGTCAGCGCGCCGGAGACCTCTACGATCTCCCGCTTGATGCCGTCCGCAGCCTTTTTGCGCTCCAGCGCTGCTTCGGTCTCTGCCGCGCGGATGATGCCGTCGGCACGCGCCTCGGCTTCGGCGATCAGCTTTTCCCCGCGGTACTTGGCGTTCTCGGCGGCAGTTTGCAGGATCGCATCCGCCTCGGCGTTTGCGGTGGAGAGCTTCTCTTCCCACTCCCTGCGATGCTCGTCCGCCAGCGTCTCTGCACGGTCGGCCGACGCATACTGCGTGTCCAGCTCGGATTGCCGCTGCTCCAGCACCTTTTTCACGGGCTTGAACAGAAATTTCTTCAAAATGAGAAACAGCAGAAGCAGATTGACGAGAGAAATCAATATCTGCCAAATATTGACAGAAATGATATCCAAGTTTTGCATGACTATACTCCCTGCTTTAGCCGATCGCGCTCATCAGAACGTCTACCAGCAGGCCGGGTGCTACGAAGAGCAGCAGGATGGCGATGACCAGCGAATAGATACCGGTGGTCTCTGCGATCGCACAACCCATGATCATCGTGGACGTGACCGCGCCCTTGCTCTCGGGCTGACGGCCGATGGCTTCACAGGCCTTGGAAACGGCGTTACCTTCACCCACACCGGGGCCGATGGCGCCGATACCCATACAAATACCTGCGCCCAGCGCGCAGCAACCCAAAATAATACCAATTGCAAGTGCCAACATAATCATTTACCTCCAAAATTTAATGATTGGTTTGTAGTTTTTTCTGTTTCTTGACAAGCTTTTTTTGCTTGCGCTTTTCATATTCATCCTCGGGGAAACCGCCCGAGATATTCAGCATGGTCAGCATAGCGAAGATATACGCCTGCATACATCCGCTGAAGATGTCAAAGTAGACCGACAGAACGGCTGGCAGGCCGATCTGCAGGAAGGGGATCTCGCCAAGCACGCCCGGGAGCCAGCCCAGCAGGATCGAAGACAAGCCCTGCAACGCGGCGGAGATCAGCACCGCAATGACCGTGCCCGACAGCACGTTGCCATAATGACGGAATGCCATAGACACCGGAGTGGCGATCTCGCCCAGCACGTTCAGCGGTGTCATCACGAAGATCGGTTCGGTGTAGCCCTTCAGATAGTAAAGGAGACCGCCTTTGAGCTTGAAATAGGTGATCAGAATGAACACCAGAATTGACCAGCCCGCTACAATGTTGATGTCCGAGGTAGGAGGATAGAGTCCCACCAGCGTCGCCAGGCTGGACAGTGCGGACAGCGCAATGATCGCCGCGATAAACGGCGCAAAGCCTCTGAACATCTCGCCCATGTTCTCGTGCACAAGCCCTTCCACCTTCTCCACGACCCACTCCACGGCGTGCTGGCGTTTGGAATCTGCCTTCACCTTCAGTCCGCGGGTCATAAAGAGACACAGCGCGAAGATGGAGATCAGCACCAACGTCGAGTTGACCTGCGCTTCGGTAATGGGCAGATCCTGAATGGGCATCGGGATCGTGAAATAGATCCGCGCACCGGTAATACTGATCCCCTCCGAGGGAGGCGTAAACAACACCTTCAGCACGATCCCCACCACGAAGGGCAGGATCATCAGGACGATCAGCAACAGATCCACCGCCGTCAGCCGGCGGCTTTTGGATTTCATCGTTTTTTCACCTCCGAAAAATCGTTCAGACCGTCAGGATTGCTTACGGTCAAAAAGAGGTCTGAGCGCTATTGCGATCCGGGGAAAGAGCATCGGAATAAGTACCGTCCACAGATTGAAGCAGGGCAGCACCGCACCCAGGATCGCCACCGCCAGCAGCAGCAGCGTGCGGTAGGTCTGAGACAGCTTCAGCGCGTTTTTCGCGTCCTTTTCGTCCTTCTCCAGCGCATTCTGAACGGTCAGTCCCATTAAAAAGAAGTTGAGCACCGATACCGTAGCGCTGAGGAAATTTCCCAGCAGAACGGTGTAGTCCCATTTCCCTATTATCAGAAAAATTGCCTGCATCAAAACGCTGAAGATAAGCATCCAGACTGCAATGTATCTCGTTTCTTTCCGTACCGTAGGATCGATTCGTTTCATTCAAAACTCCTGCCAAAAAGCATAAGGGAACTAACCTCCTCTACAGACAGCTGGTTCCCATATATTATTGATTATTTACGTGAGTATTATAGCATAATCCAACGGAAAAGTCAATGCTTTTTGCGATTTTTTTTTGATTTGTTATGCCCATACGGTTTCCGGTCGCTCCTGCCCATTCCATCAAGCGCTTGGCGGCAGCCTGTACCGATTCCTCTGTAAAGCGGGTACCGATTCCCTTCTGAAGGTTCACCATCTCCACCATCCGAGCAACGTCTGCTCTCAGCGCCGCATTGTCCGCCTGCAGGGTGGGAACGTCGGTGGAGTCGGTAGAATAGCGGAAACGATCAACCTCGGATTGCTTGCGGATCTCCCCGGTGCGGAAGAAAATCTGCAGATCATTGATTACTCGGTCAGCATTTACTCTTCCTTCATAGGATAGAGTCCCAACAGATCGCCCTTCCGCATCGGACAAATCCACTTGGAAATAGCCTCTGACGGCAACCTCCCGAACAAATATCCGCAGTTTTTTGTACTGCTCGGCAGTAGGTTCTCTGTCGCTCATCACCTCAAAGCCCGGCGTTTCTGCCATCATGCGAATATTCCCTTCCCGCATAAATCGGTTCAGTGCTTCGCTACCGATAGCATTTGCATATACAATACCGATGGCACGGTGATCCTGATCCCTGTGTCCGCTGTGTGTGCCTTTGTCACCGGAGAAGTTCAGCATTTTACCGTTCGGGAGAAGATACCCGGCTTCATTGAAATCAGAAGTGTAACCAAACTCCTTGACCGCCTTCTTTCGATGATACTCTTCCTCAGAAAGCCCGCTTTTTTGAATCTCCTCCGCTTCCTTTCGTTCTGCAGCAGCTTTTTCCTCTGACTTGATCTGCTCAGAGAGCTGTTTCACACGTTCTGCTGCGGCATTTTTCTCCTCACGCAGAGCGGCGATCTGATAGCGCTCTTCGATTGCCTTCACACGGCGGCGAGCTTCCCGCCTTGTAGATAGTCCTTTTGCATCCATAAGCGTCTCTGCCGCTTCCAAATACTCCGGATTATTCTGCATTTCTTGGATGGCTCGGTTCAGACGTTCTGCAGTATCTCTTTCTCGAATCCGCATCTCCTGCAACTGTGTGTAAAGATCTTCGCTTACCGCCGCATCGGTAGAAAATTTCCTCTTGACAGAACTATTTTTCGCTTGATACTTGACAGCAAGCGCATTTTGTAGTATACTTGTGATAAAGAGATGTTCGTTATTTTCATCGGCCCCTGTCGTATGCAGGTCAGCTTGTGTAATTTCGGGCATCTCTTTTTCTATTGCAACATTATGTAAATACAGTCGCTGATTTTGAGAATCTCGTTGAAGCATAACACCCATATAATATGGAGCATTGCCAATTCTGACAGGCGCACAAACAACCACTCTTTGCACATCGCTACCCGATTTAGTTTCCGCAAATATCACTTTTCCGCTTTTAATGACCTCAGGAATTGCTTCTATTGAGGCGATTTTTTCTGCAGTTATTCCATGCCTGATTTCTGATTTCACGCTGG
>CAZFJJ010000195.1:0-3755 GCA_964519075.1 uncultured Lachnospiraceae bacterium | reverse complement strand
GTTGGCTGGCTTCCGGCCCACGTGACGGTCTGGGTGAGATCTTCATTCCCGAAAACGAGCCCGGCTCCTCCATCATGCCCGGCAAGGTCAACCCCACTCAGTGCGAGGCGCTGACCATGGTGGCCGTACAGGTCATGGGCAACGACGTTGCCGTCGGTATGGCTGCCTCTCAGGGTAACTTCGAGCTGAACGTGTTCATGCCCGTTACCTCCTACAATTTCCTTCAGTCCGCAAGACTGCTGACCGAAGCGATCCTCTCCTTCAACAACAACTGCGCCGTCGGTATCAAGGCAAACCGTGAGAAGATGCACCACAATCTCCACAACTCCCTGATGCTGGTTACCGCGCTGAACCCCTATATCGGCTACGAGAACGCCGCTAAGACCGCAAAGAAGGCTTACAAAGAGAACATCTCCCTGAAGGAAGCCTGCGTGGCGCTGGGCTTCCTCACCGCCGAGCGTTTCGACGAGGTGTTCCACCCCGAAGAAATGGTCTGATTTCACGAAAAGGAGACCGTACATGAAAGTTAGTTACTATCCCGGCTGTACGCTGAAGACCAAGGCGAAGGAGCTGGACAAATACGGCAGAAAGTCTGCCGAGGCTCTGGGGATCACCCTGGAGGAGATCGAGAACTGGCAGTGCTGCGGCGGCGCTTTTACCAGCGCATCCGACGAGATCGCTACCAAGCTCTCCTCGGTTCGCGCGCTGGCAGAGGCTCGCGACAAGGGACAGGATCTGGTGACCCTCTGCTCCGCTTGCCACAACGTCATCAAGCGCACCAACGCCGCTATGGCAAAGGATGCTGATTTCGCGCTGAAGGCAAACAATTACATGAAGCCGGAGACTCCCTACAACGGCGAGACCAAGGTCATTCATTATCTGGAAATGCTCCGCGACACGGTAGGCTTTGACGAGCTGGCAAAAAAAGTCGTAAATCCCCTGAAGGGCAAGAAAATTGCCGCATATTACGGATGTCTGCTGCTGCGTCCCGGCAAGGTGATGGCAATGGACAATCCCGAAAATCCCCGCATCATCGAGGATTTCATCCGTGCGATCGGCGCAGAGCCCGTGATCTACCCCTACCGCAACGAATGCTGCGGTGGCTACATCACCCTGGAGGACAAGACCATCGCGACTAAGAAGAGCAACAAAGTGCTCCACAGTGCCGCTGTTGCAGGTGCGGAAATGATCATCACCGCTTGCCCGCTATGTCTGTATAATCTGCAGAAGAACGGCACCGAGGATCTGCCTGTGGTTTACTTTACCGAGCTGCTGGCCCAGGCACTGGGCGTGAAGGAGGACTGAGTATGACCGAGCTTCAAATGAAAGAACAGGTACTCCGTATGAGCGGAGTAGACCCTCTCAAGTGTATGCGTTGCGGCAAATGCTCCGGCACCTGCCCCTCCTACGACGAGATGGAATATCATCCCCATCAGTTCGTTTATATGGTGGAAAAGGGTGAGATCAGCCGTCTGATGGCATCCGATTCGATCTATAAATGTCTTTCCTGCATGGCTTGCGTAGAGCGTTGCCCCCGCGGCGTAGAGCCCGGCAAGCTGGTAGAGGCCATCCGCCTTTTGGCAGTTCGCCGTCAGGGCGCAAACCATCTGAAGCCCGACGATATCCCCGCACTGCTGGACGAGGATCTGCCTCAGCAGGCAATCGTCACTGCTTTCCGTAAATATACCAAGTAATCGAGAAAGGAATTGAAACAAATGCAGAAAATCGGCGTATTTGTTTGTTGGTGCGGCAGTAATATCGCGGCAACCGTAGACGTAAAGAGAGTTGCAGAGGCACTCTCCCACGAGAACGGCGTTGTATATTCCACCGATTACCAATATATGTGTTCCGAAGCGGGACAGAACATGATCAAGGATGCCATCAAGACCCATGGGCTGACCGGCGTTGTTGTATGTTCTTGCTCTCCCCGTATGCACGAGAACACCTTCCGCAAGGCCTGCTCCCTTGCGGGCATCAACCCCTACATGGTAGAGATCGCCAACATCCGTGAGCAGTGCTCTTGGATCCACAAGGATATGGTGCAGGCAACCGCCAAGGCCATCATCCTGGGCAAGGCGGCCATCGCCAAGGTTCACCTGAACGCTCCTCTGACCGCAGGCAAGTCTCCCGTGAAGAAGCGCGCGCTGGTCATCGGCGGCGGTATCGCAGGCATCCAGACCGCTCTGGACATTGCGGACGCAGGCTTTGAGGTAGACATCGTTGAGAAGAAGCCCACCATCGGCGGCAAGATGTCTCAGATCGACAAGACCTTCCCCACCCTGGACTGTGCGGCTTGTATCCTCACCCCTAAGATGGTAGACGTGGCTCAGAACGAGCTGATCAACATCTACTCCTACAGCGAGGTCGCGGCTGTTAAGGGCTTCGTGGGTAACTTCACCGTTACCATCAAAAAGAAGGCACGCTACGTTAAGGAAGACGTATGTACCGGTTGCGGTCTGTGTACCGAAAAATGCCCCCAGAAGAAGGTTCCCAACGAATTCAACCTGGGTATGGACAATCGCCGCGCCATCTACATCCCCTTCGCACAGGCCGTGCCGAAGGTTGCTACCATCGATCCCGAGTACTGTACTAAGCTGAAGACCGGCAAGTGCGGTGTTTGTGAAAAGATCTGTACCGCAAAGGCCATCGACTACAATCAGAAGGACGAATTCATCGAGCGTGAATACGGTGCCATCGTAGTCGCTACCGGCTTCAATCCCATCGACCTGAAGGACTTCGACGAGTACGCATACTCCCAGTCTCCCGACGTGGTGACCTCTCTGGAGTTCGAGCGCATCACCAACGCCGCAGGTCCTACCGCAGGCAAACTCTTGCGTCCCTCCGACGGCAAGCATCCTCACACCATCGTGTTCGTGCAGTGCGTAGGCTCCCGTGACACCTCCGGTTGCGGCAAGCCCTACTGCTCCAAGATCTGCTGTATGTACACCGCAAAGCACGCAATGCTCACCCGTGAAAAGTACCCCGACACCGAGGTCTACGTATTCTATATTGATGTGCGTACTCCCGGTAAGTCCTTCGACGAGTTCTATCGCAGAGCCGTTGAGGAATACGGCGTGCACTACGTCAAGGGTATGGTTGGCAAGGTTGCTCCCGAAGGCGACAAGCTGATGGTGCAGGCCTCCGACCTCTTAGCAGGCGAACAGCTGAACATCGCCGCCGATATGGTGGTGCTGGCTGCCGCTATCGAGCCCGATAAGTCCGCTCGTCCTCTGGCGACGATGCTCACCGCGTCCATGGACACCAACGACTTCTTCACCGAGGCGCACCCCAAGCTCCGTCCTGTAGAGTCCCCCACCGCAGGTGTGTTCCTCTCCGGCGCTTGCCAGGGTCCCAAGGATATCCCCGAAACCGTTTCGCAGGCATCCGCCGCCGCTTCCAAGGTCATCGGTCTGCTGGTGAAGGATCACCTTACCTGCAACCCCTGCGTGGCAGAGTCCAACGAGCTGATGTGTAACGGATGCTCCGCTTGTGAAAAGGTATGTCCTTACGGTGCTATTACCTACATTGACAAAGAATTCAGAATGCCCGACCGCACCACCCTCGTTCGCCGCGTGGCAAGCGTTAACCCCGCTGTCTGCCAGGGCTGTGGTGCTTGTACCGTTGCTTGTCCTTCCGGCGCAATGGACCTCAAGGGCTTCTCCAATAATCAGATCATGGCGGAGGTAGACGCAATATGCAAGTAAATAACGAATTCAGACCCACCATCGTTGCGTTCTGCTGCAACTGGTGCTCCT
>CAZFJJ010000194.1:0-3759 GCA_964519075.1 uncultured Lachnospiraceae bacterium | reverse complement strand
TGACCGTGGGACAGGCCTCCCGCATCTCGGGCGTCTCCCCCGCCGACATCTCGGTTCTTTTGATCTGGCTGGGTAAATAAAGGAATGAATCAATCAAATGCGAGGCGCTGCCTCGAGCTCCGGCAGGAACCCTTTCGAAAAAGGGTTCCTGCACCTCCCAAAACTTTTATAAAGCCGCGCAAATACTTGCGCGGCGTGCATCTCCACTTTCATTTCACACCGACGCCAGCCAAGGAATTAGGTGGGGAGCCCGAGGGGAGGAAAAACTTCGGCGCTTGAGATGGTTTATCCCTCCCCTCGGTATGGCGATAGACGCTCTCAACACACCAAACTAACTTGCGCGACAAATCATTACTACTGATATTTCCGGTGATTTTATGACCTTTACCGAAACTTACATCCATACCCTTACCGCCCTCGGTCTTGCGCCCTATGCCACCGACGAAGCGGCGGCAAAATTCGAGGTTTTGTACCAAAATCTCGTTGCCTTCAACAGCCACACCAATCTTACCGCCATCACCGACGAGGCGGGCGTAATCCTGCGCCATTTCGCAGACTCGCTCACCGCCGCGCCCTACGTCGGCACGCATCCCCTGAAGATCCTGGACGTGGGCTGCGGAGGCGGATTCCCCACGCTCCCTCTTGCCATCGTCCGTCCCGACTGCAGCTTTACCGCGCTGGATTCCACCGCGAAAAAGCTGTCCTTCGTGGCCGAGACGGCCGCCACCCTTTCGCTCCCCGTCGCCACTCTCCCTGCCCGCGCGGAGGAGATCGCCGCCGCTCCCGACCATCGGGAACAATACGACCTGGTAGTCTCCCGCGCTGTGGCAAGACTTCCTATGCTTTGTGAATTGTGCCTACCCTTCGTAAAGGTAGGGGGGCGATTCGTGGCGCTCAAGGGTGCTGACGGTGAGGTGGAGCTTGCCGAGGCAGAACGCGCCATCGCCAAGCTGAGCGGCAAGCTGATCTCCAAGAAATCGTTCACCCTGGGCGAAGCAGGCGGACGGGTGATCCTGGAGATCGAGAAGGAGCGCCCCACCCCTGCCGCCTATCCCCGCGCCTTTGCCAAGATCAAAAAAGCGCCGCTCTGATCGGCTTTTTGAAGGTCTTTGCAAAAATTGCAAAAAACTTCGCTCGTTTGCAAAAATTTCACACTTATTTCATAAGTTGCACCCAAATCCGTGTTACAATAAGGGTGAAATCCACGCACAAAGGAGCGTCCCTATGGAAGGGTTTATTGAAGAAGTTTTTTCGTTTGACGGTCTGAATTTGATCATTTGGGCAATTTACATCGGCTTTATGCTGGCAATGATTCTGAGCTACTATCAGAAAAAGGTAATCGGCTCGTTCGTGCGCTCCGTCATCGCGCAGGGAGCGATTGACGCAGAAAATGCAAGATCTCTGGAGGAATTGGGTTATCATAACAAACCCCTGATCCGCAGAGAATTATCCAAATACAGTGCCCTGCGCAAAATGGTCTGGGAGATCGACGACAATTATCGCATCGGCGAGGACGGCACTCCGTATTGCGCCAGAGAAAAGGCGTTGGATATAAATCTGGGCAAGTTTTATATCCCCGAAGAGCGGCGCATTCAGGCACAGCTTCGCTATGACGATAAAGGCTCTGATATCTTTGCGCTGATCATTTCCGCAGCCGTACTGTTTGCCGCAGCAGTCGTAGCCTGCATCTGGCTGCCCGGCATTATCGCTGCCATCCATCTTTATTAACACGGGAGGTCTTCATGGCCCGTATATCCAAGAAACGATTCAACAAGCGTCTGTACGCCGTGGGCATCGTCCTTACCGCGCTGATCGGTCTGGGCGTATTCGCATGGGTACTGCTGTCCTCCGGTCTGCGCTATCAGACCTACCCCACCTCCGAGCACGGCAACATCAAATTCGTGGGCAAGGTACTGGACGGAGTTCCGATCAGCGGAACCGTCTACTACGCCGACGGCAGCACCGCCGAGGTGATCGAAGGCAAGGCCGCCAAGGGCGAGTATGAACTCGAGACCTGGGTGTTGACGCTGGAATACTCAACCGGCGACGTGTACGAGGGCGAGACGGTTTATTTCCTCCGCCACGGCGAGGGCAAGATGACCTACTCCGGCGGAGACGTCTACGAGGGTGAGTTCTTCTTTGACGATATGGAGGGCGAGGGCGTTTACACCTATCTCTCCGGAGACCAATACGTAGGCGAGTTTTCCGAAAACAAGAAAAACGGCAAGGGCGTCTACACCTGGGCTCCCCTGTCCGACGGAACCTTCGATACCTACGAGGGCGAATACGCGGACGATATGCGGGACGGTCAGGGCACCTACGTCTGGGCAGACGGCACCCGCTACGTAGGCGAGTACACCGCAGATGCCAAGGATGGACAGGGTTCAATGTACTTCCCCGACGGCGCGTATTATCAAGGCTCGTTCATCAACGACACCCGAACCGGCAGCGGCGTTTACAAATGGGCCAACGGCGACGTTTACGTGGGCGAGTTTTATCAAAACGCCATCACCGGCACGGGCACCTATACCTGGTCGGAAAACGAAGAGCGCAAAAGCTACACAGGTTATTTTGAAAATGGCAAGATCGTGATCGTTGAAGAGGAAGCCACTCCGGATACCGACTCCTCCTACGACGACGGGCGCATAGAAGAAGACGAATAAACTATTGCAGTCCAAACTCGCAAGCAATCCGCTTGCGAGTTTTTTGATTCCAAGCCCGCAGAGAGGAGAAAGCCGCACGGAGCGGTTGACGACAAAAAAAGTCCTCCCGTCGGATATTCATTGCATATTCCTTGACGAGCGTGTTACAATAGATGCAGCGTACCAATCGGCGAATCGTACGCATACCACGCTCAAATCGACACGAAACGAGGGAAAACGAGTGAATGTTCTCATTTGCGGCTACGTCGGCGGCGGCAACTGCGGCGACGAGGCGATCTGCGACCGCCTTGTCGCCGCGATTCGAGAGAGAGGTGACTCGGCGCTTCTGCTCTCCCTGTCACCTGCAAAAAGCGAGGCTCTGCACGGTGTTTCCGCCTGCTCCCGCCGCACTCCCCTACTACCGGGGGCGTTGTGGAAGTGCGATCTCTTCATCCTGGGCGGCGGCACGCTCCTGCAGATGCAAACATCCCGTCGGTCGGCGATATATTATCTCACACTTGCGGCATTGGCGGCGGCGATGGGCAAGCCGTGGGTACTGCTGGGTGGGATCGATCCGCTCTCGGGCGGGGTGCGCAAGCTGGCAGAGGCGATCCTTCCCACCGCGCGGGCGTTTTTCCTGCGGGACTGCGACAGCCTACGGCGAGCAAAATCGCTTGCGCCGAGCGTTCCCCGATTCTATCTCCCCGACTGCGCGCTCCTTCCGCTCCAAGCGGCAGTCTCCGACCGTGACAAGCCCTGCCGTCCCTACGTGGTGATCTGCCCCAAGGCGGGCGTGGGAGGGAAAACGGTGGCTTCCATCGTGCGATCAGCAAAAAAACGAGGCTTGCGCCTCGTGTTTTTGGCGATGTCGCGAGAGGATGAAGGGATCTGCGCTGCGCTCTCGGCAAAATACGGCGGTGCATGGGTGAGCGTGATGACGCCCCATTCCCCTGCCGCCCGTCGGGTACGGGCGGAAACTGTTCTTCCCGATCTGCCGCCCCGCTCACCTCATCGTTATTTTGCCGCCCTGCCCTGCGAGATCGCCTGCCGTCTGATCGAGGGAGCTATAGAGGTCCACTCTGCCCGTCTCCACGGGCTGATCTTTGCAAGGAAATCG
>CAZFJJ010000193.1:0-3816 GCA_964519075.1 uncultured Lachnospiraceae bacterium | reverse complement strand
GAGAAGCGATGATATTGCATATTATAGCATATCCTTTTCCAAAATGCAAGAGGGAAGCCGAAATCCGTAGCAGTTACCGTAAAGAATGGAAGGCGGTCGCTGTCGGATGAAATTTCTTTGCGGAACTACTTGACAAACGCCCTCCGATAAGGTACAATAAGAGCAAGGAAGTATAAAGGAGCGGTTCGATGAAACGTATTGCGGTCATACTGCTGGCACTCTCCCTTTCATTCACCTGCCTTGCGGGCTGTGAGGACGATCAGGACGAAGAGAATGCGCAGGAGATGGCTCCCACCGCCTCGGTCACCGATGGCGACGAGACCGGTCTGCTTCCCGAAGTTCCGTTTTAACGATAAATACCTACGAAGGAGGAGATACCAATGGCAAACGAAGAACTGCTGAACAACAACGAAGAGGCAATGGAAGAGATCGAAATTTACACCCTCGTGGACGAGGAAGGTAACGAAGGTCAGTTCCAGATCATCGGCGAGCACGAAATGGACGGCGTGGTTTACTACGCGCTGATCCCCGTGGACGAGGAGAGCGACGAGTACGTGATCCTGAAGGTCGGCACCGATGATGACGGCGAAGAGTGCCTGGTTTCCGTAGACGACGATGACGAGTTCGAGAAGATCGCCGAGATCTTTGACGACCTGCTCTTCGACGAAGTAGACTACGACAACTAAAAAGCAAATCTGCCTGTCCTGTACGATACAGCCTTGTAAATAAACCTACAAAAAGATATTGGAGCCCGAAAAACAGTTCCCCGATGGAGTTAGCAGACCTCCTTGACCGCCCTGCTTATGTCACGGCGACCTCAAGACGTTGGGAGCACAGAGGTCGGGGATAGGGCACCGCCTTGCATTATGCAGGGTTATATTTCATGGCTGAACGGCAGGACGGGTTTTGCTTTGCCACACCAGCATACACTACGGATCACCGTAGTGTTTTTCTTTCCCGTCAAAAAATCCGCCGCGGAAGCGGCGGATTTTGGCTTGAAATTACAGGCTGAACTGAGCGTCAACGATTTCCTTGGTGTGCTTTTTGTACACGATGTTCATCACAACGGCACCGATGGATACCACAGCGAGAATCACAATGCCGGGAATGTTGAGGGTAAAGCAGCTGAAGAAGTAGTGGAGCAGGTAGCAAATCGCGATCAAGACGGTGACGACGATGCAGGAGCTTGCGTCGGTCTTCTTGAGCTGAGCGGAGGGCTTGATCCAGCCGATGATTGCTTGAATCAAACGAATGATCGTATTGATCGCCAGACCGACCACGAAGATCATGGCCACGATAACCAGGAAGAAGGGGATGAGAATCAGGATACGGGTTTCCTCAAAGGTCTCCACCATCTCTGCCAGGGGAGCGGTGTTTGCCTTGTTTGCATCGGAGATAGCCTCAATTGCCAGAGTGAACTTGCCGGGGTTTTCGTAGATCTTTGCGATTTTTTCCCAAGTTTCGGGCTTTAATTCGTCTGCAAAACAGAGAGTGAACTCGTCGCCCAGGTCGCCGATTACGTCCATCATGGAGAATTTGACGGTATCTTCTTCGACGTACGCGGTTACAAGCGAGTTTTCAGGAACCTCTACCTTAAATACCGGCAGGTACATAGCCAGCAGAGTGAAAACGATCAGCAGCGCAACGGTGATGCTGCGGAAGATGTTGGACAGCAGGAAATACTTGTGGGGGTTGGTGATAGGAGCGCGAACGGGAGTTGTAGCGGGAGCGGCAACAGGAGTTTCGGCAGCGGGTGCTTCAGCGGGAGCTTCTACAGGAGCTTCGGTAGCAACAGCAGGTTCTTCGGGGGTTACTTCAGGGGTCTTGATCTCTTCGTTGTTCATACGATGATCCATCCTTTTCTTAAAAAAACTAAACAGCGACAGAAAAACGTCCCTTTCGCTGTCCTGTAAACTATTATATCGCATAATTCGCCAAATGTCAACAGAAAATTCACAAAAACATCACATTTTTCGTAACATCTTCGTTTTACGGCAGCTCCGCACGGATCAGATCGGTGACGGTGGGGATCACCCGTCCCGCCAGCGCCTTGATGGACTCTACGGCATTGTCTACGGCATAGGAAGGAAATGCGCAGATCATGGCGGCGTCGTTGACGTTGTCGCCCACGGCGATCACGTCGGACTCCGCCATCTCCCACAGCGCCAGCAGCGAGCGGATGCCCGCTGCCTTGTCCACGCCTGCCGGAACGACGTCGATGCAGATGCCGTTCTGCAGCGGGTTCACCCACTCGCCGAACCGCTCCCGGATGATGGCAGTCACCCGCGCAGCCTCCTCGAAGGTGGGCAGGACGGTGCTGATCTGGTTGAAATAGCCGATGACCGCGTCATCGACGGTGTAGCGTCCCGGCTTTGCCTCGGAAAGGGCAGGATAGACCGTGCAGGGACGGTCGGTGGTCACCGAGGCGTGGGGGCAGGACAGCTCAAACAGCGTGCGGATCAGAGGAATCGCTATTTCTCCGTCGCAACGCCGCTGGATCAGTACCGTTCCGCGGCCGTCGGTGATCACCGCGCCGTTGTTGGCGATGAAGTAGTCGCAAAACACGCCGTCCCGCTCCAGCGTAGGCGGGAGAAAATCGATGCTTCTGCCGCTGACGATGCCGAATTTGTTGCCCGCCGCCTGCCAGTCGCGGACCGCCTGTCTGCGGGCGTCGTCCACGCCGCCGTGATTGGTAAAGGTTCCGTCGTAATCGCTTGCAATCAGTCTCATATGTACCTCTCGGATAGGATATACCGATATTGTATCACGAATCGGGACGAATTGCAAGAGGGAAACGGAGGCATTTGCCCTTCAGCGCAACGCTTTTTCAGAGGCGTGCCGTTTTTCTTTTTGCTCCAGGTATTTGAGGCGGGTGGCCTCACCGCCGCGGAAATGACGCTCCGCCTTATTTTGCTCCAAAAGCTCCTTGACCGCCGCATAGAGGGCGCGGTTGCGATGCTTCAGCGCGGTGGTCAGATCCTTGTGAACGGTGGATTTGCTGATCCCGAAGTGCGCGGCCGCCTGACGGACGGTGGCGCTTTCCTCGATCATATATTGAGCCAGCCGCTCACTGCGATCCTCGAAATGCTCCGACATTCTGTCACCTCCTGCCTGTACGGATCGTTATATTCTATGAGGCGGGCGGGTAAAAATGAATGGTTTCGGTGGATTTTTCTGCGGTAAATTTAGGCGAAATTTTTTGGATTTTTTTCGAAAAAGGGGTTGACAGGGCGCCTGATCTGTGCTATAATACTAACCGTTGAGCAACAACGCCATACTTTGGAGAGATGGCTGAGCTGGTCTAAGGCGCACGACTGGAAATCGTGTGAACGCTAATACCGTTCCGAGAGTTCGAATCTCTCTCTCTCCGCCAACAAAAACGCACTTTTGTCTACCGACAAAGGTGCGTTTTTTGAATGAAGCGCACCCGAGGTGCATGAAAAATGAAGCAGGGCTTCGCCCTATGAAGCGTGCCTTCGGTACATGAGGATGCGCGGGCGAGCTTCGCTTCATGTTTGCGAAGCAACCACTTCATGGCAACGAAGTTGCCGCTTCATATTGCCAACGGCAATGCTTCATTTGACGATACTCGACACTTTAGATGCTGTTTACAGCAAAACTTTCCCTTAAAATTTTTCGTAAGGGAAAATTTAAGGGAAAGATACATAAAATCAAGCAAAATTGCACTGAAAGCCCCGCATTTTCAGGGATTCAGGTTTCAAATACGCGAAAATATCTTTTTTCACGTCATTCTGATACAGAGGGATTGCATTTTTGGTTTTTTGTTCTAACGGCTTTTCAAAAAAGATGCCGAAT
>CAZFJJ010000192.1:0-3861 GCA_964519075.1 uncultured Lachnospiraceae bacterium | reverse complement strand
GTAGTCCACCTGAGCGGTGGTGGTGATCTCGCCCATCACCGAAACGACGCCGGTGGTAGTGGTGGTCTCGCAGGCAACTCTTGCCATGGGATCCTTGGCAAGGATCGCGTCCAGCACGGAGTCGGAGATCAGGTCGCAGATTTTATCGGGATGTCCTTCGGTAACAGACTCGGAAGTAAACAGTTTTTTCATCATATTAATCCTTTCGAGATGAAATTTTCAAAAAAAAATGATCCTCGGAGATTCCAAGGATCATTGATCACGCATTATGATCTCATCTCCAAGGAATTGGCACCTTGCCTCATGGTAGGTTGCCGTGGCATCACAGGGCCGGTCCCTCCACCACTCTTGATAAGATATTGCAAACAGCGATAGTTCTATCGCATAGATATTATAGCACAAGTGTTCGCAGAATGCAAGCCTTTTCGACAAAAACTAGAGCAAAATCGAAAGAAATCCCAAAACGCCGTAGGAAATCAGCGTAATCAAGACACCTGCGGTCAATACACCCAGCGTAACTGAAAGAAACGCTTTCCCAAATTTGAAATCGAAGAGTGCTGCCACCAACGAGCCCGTCCACGCACCAGTCCCCGGCAAGGGAATGGCTACGAAAATGAACAGACCCCAGAAACCGTACTTCTCAATCTTCGGGCGATTCTTTTCTGCCTTTTTATACAGCCATTCGGAGATCCTATTAAACAGCTTTACACGGCAACGGCGCATCCAGGAAAGCACGGCCTTCACGCACAGCAGGATGATCGGTACCGGAAGCAGATTGCCGATCACGCTAAGGAGAAAATTCAGCCAAAAGGGCAATCCCAGTGCAGTGCCTAACGGGATAGATCCGCGCAGCTCGATGATCGGGATCATGGAGCAAATCAGGACGCACAGATGCGGTCCCAGCAGATTCAAGAAAAAGTTTTTGATAGCCGTCGTCATGAAAACGATCCTTTCGCTAACTCATTTGCATACGCATGCTTTGCATAGTATTTATTTTATCAGATTTGATCGAAGATTGCAATAGCATCCTCGTGAATTTACAAAAACTTAATGGTTCAGCCTCGATTTTGGATAAATCTTCCCTGCAAAAATGATGATAACGGCTTATAGATCAAAAAGCAAAGCAAAACGTCCAGTAGTCCCTTCAGCAGCGTAAATGGCAGATTGAAGGTAACAAGGCAGGTCAGCAGGCCGTCCATCGAAGGCAGGATCGCCTGATACATCCCCACGATCGCGTCGATGGGTAATAGCTTTGCATATGCAGGATAGCTGACGAAGTAGTTGAGCGGTACGCTACAGATCGCCATCGCCAGCGCACCCGTGCCGCTGGCGATCAGCGCACCCAGACGGGTCTTTCGATAGCGATAAATTAATCCTGCAGGCAGTACGAAGGTCACGCCCATCAAAAAGTTTGCCAGCTCGCCGATCCCACCCGTGGTCGTGAGCGGAAGATTGATCAGGTTTTTGATCAGACACACCGCAACACCCGAAATCGGTCCTAAGCTAAAGGCCGCCAGCAACGCAGGCAGCTCAGAAAAATCCAGCTTGATAAAGGAGGGCATGAAGGGTACGCTGAAGGAGAGCATCATCAGCACCGTAGCCAGTGCCGACAGAAGCGCGGTCATGGCAATTCGCCAGATCCGCAAATGCATGTTTCGTCTTGCAGTAACGATTGACATAATTAGATCCTTTCTGTGGTCAGAGCTTTACTCAATAAGATAAAAAAGCCCGACCAACGTCGGGATCGCAGACGACTGTTTTCCTTTCGAACAGATAGGCCGGTCGCCTGATTTTTTATCTTCTCTCATCCGGACTTTGACCGTCGGCGCGAGAATCACACTCGCTCGGCGCGAACCTGCGTCCGCGTTCGTGGGCTGTACCACCGGTATGGAATTTCACCAATCCCCAAAGATATTCAGTTTATACAGTATATTCCGCTACTGAAAAGTGGGTAGGGCATACGCCCTACCCACGGTTCAAGTAGTAACTTAGTCGATGATCTGAGCTACAACGCCGGAACCAACGGTACGGCCACCCTCACGGATAGCGAAACGCAGGTTCTGCTCCATAGCGATGGGAGTGATCAGCTCAACGTTCATAGCAACGTTGTCGCCGGGACGGCACATCTCAACGCCATCGGGCAGGTTGATAACACCGGTAACGTCGGTAGTTCTGAAGTAGAACTGAGGTCTGTAGCCGGAGAAGAAGGGCTTCTGACGACCGCCCTCTTTCTCGGTCAGAACGTAAACCTGACCAACGAACTTGGTGTAGGGCTTAACGGAGCCGGGCTTACAGAGAACCTGACCACGCTCGATCTCGTTCTTAGCGATACCACGGAGCAGAGCACCGATGTTGTCGCCTGCCTGAGCCAGGTCAACCAGCTTGTGGAACATCTCAACACCGGTAACGGTGGTGGACTTCTTCTCATCGGACAGACCAACGATCTCACAAACGTCGCCGATCTTAACGGTACCACGCTCTACACGACCGGTAGCAACGGTACCACGGCCGGAGATGGAGAATACGTCCTCGACGGGCATCAGGAAAGGCAGGGAGTCCATACGCTCGGGAGTGGGGATGAAGGAGTCAACCTCGTCCATCAGCTCCAGGATGGGAGCGTACTCGGGAGAGGACAGATCGTTGGAGGTGGACAGCAGAGCTTCACGAGCGGAGCCACGAACGATGGGGGTGTCGTCGCCGGGGAAGTCGTACTGGGACAGCAGGTCACGGATTTCCATGTCTACCAGATCCAGCAGCTCTTCGTCGTCAACGATGTCGCACTTGTTCATGAATACTACGATTGCGGGAACGCCTACCTGACGAGCCAGCAGAACGTGCTCGCGGGTCTGCTGCAGAGGGCCGTCGGTACCTGCAACTACCAGGATAGCGCCGTCCATCTGAGCTGCACCGGTGATCATGTTCTTAACGTAGTCAGCGTGGCCGGGGCAGTCAACGTGAGCGTAGTGACGAGCGTCGGTCTCGTACTCAACGTGACGGGTGTTGATTGTGATACCTCTTGCTCTCTCTTCGGGAGCGTTGTCGATCTGGTCGTATGCCATGAACTCAACAGTGCCGGTCTTCAGACCCAGGGTCTTGGTGATAGCAGCAGTCAGAGTGGTCTTACCGTGGTCAACGTGACCGATGGTACCAATGTTAACGTGAGGTTTGGTTCTTTCAAATTTAGCCTTTGCCATTGGAATAATCCTCCTAAAAATAAGTTCTTTTTTATAATTTTTTAATTACTTGGTTTTTGCTTTGATGATCTGCTCGGATACCGACTTAGGTACCTCTGCAAAGTGGTCGGGCTCCATGGAGTACTGACCGCGTCCCTGCGTCTTAGAACGGAGGTCGGTTGCATAACCGAACATCTCTGCCAGAGGAACGAATGCAATTACTTCCTGAGCACCGCCGGTGGCTTCCATGGACTGGATCTGTCCGCGGCGGCTGTTGAAGTCGCCGATAACGTCGCCCAGGTAGTCATCGGGAGTAATGGTGGTAACCTTCATGATAGGCTCGGTGAGCACGGGGTCTGCCTTTCTCATCGCTTCCTTGAACGCCATAGAACCGGCGATCTTGAATGCCATTTCGGAAGAGTCGACTTCGTGGTAGGAGCCGTCCCATACGTTTACCTTAACGTCCACTACGTTGTAGCCTGCCAGTACGCCATTCTGCATAGCGCCCTGGATACCGGCGTCGATCGCAGGGATATATTCCTTGGGGATGGAACCGCCAACAACAGTGCTGACGAACTCGTATCCCTTGCCGGGCTCGTTGGGCTCCAGAGTGAGCTTGACGTGACCGTACTGACCCTTACCGCCGGACTGACGGGCATACTTGGTGTCCACGTCTGCCTTCTTGCGG
>CAZFJJ010000191.1:0-3861 GCA_964519075.1 uncultured Lachnospiraceae bacterium | reverse complement strand
ATCAGCGCCCCGACCCGTCTGCCCGAGCCCATCCGAATGCAATTTTCCGAAGCCGAAGAAAGTGGAAACGACGTGCTGTCTGTTCGAAAGCTGTCCAAGTCCTATCCAGGGCGGGATCTGTTCTCGAATCTGTCTTTTGAGCTGAAAAAACGGGATCATCTGTTTATCGTCGGGAAAAACGGTTGCGGAAAATCCACGCTCATGAAGATTCTGTGCGGACAGATCCCGCAGGATGGCGGCGTTTTCGAGTACGGCTACAACGTGACCCGCGGCTACTACGATCAGGAAAATCAGAATCTCAATGAATCCAATACCGTGATCGACGAGCTGTGGGATCATTACGGTCATCTGACCCAGACCGAGATCCGAAACGCCCTCGCGCTCTTTCTCTTCAAGGGAGATGATATTTTCAAGGAGATCTCCGTCCTCAGCGGCGGAGAGAAAGCTCGCATTACCTTTGCGAAGCTGATGCTGTCCAAGTTTAATCTGCTCTTCATGGACGAGCCTACCAACCATCTGGATATTATGTCCAGAGAGGTATTGGAGGATGCGCTTGCAGGCTTTGACGGTACCATTGTGGCAGTTTCTCACGACCGTTACTTTATCCGTAAGCTGGCAAGCAGGGTGCTTGCATTCGGAAAAAACGGAGACGTGCTGGACTATCAGGGTACCTACGAAGATTACCTTCGGTATATCGAACGGCTCTCTGAAACGACCGAAGCATCGGTCGCCGAGACGGTGTCACGTTCCAAGCAGGACTATCTGTTGTCAAAGCAGCAGAATGCAGAACGCCGCAAAGCTGAACGGCAGATTGCCAAAGCCAAGGAAGAAGCCAAGACCATCGAGGAGCGGCTGGAGGTCATCCCATCCGAAATGGATGCTGCCGCTACCGATCACAAAAAACTGACCGAGCTCTACGACGAGCAGGGCAGATTAGAGGAACGGCTGATGGAGCTTCTGGAATTCTTGGACGGTGCAGGACAAATGTGAGGCGCATCATCCATACGATCATACAAACGGTCTGTGACGGTTTTCCGTTGCAGGCCGTTTTTCATTTTCCTGCAGGCATAGTATGTACCGCGTCTGCATAGGTTTAATCAAGAAAATATATGGGGGAGAAACCATGAATAAGAAACTGTATATTCGATTGATTTCCATCATTTTGGCGATCATATTTACGGTGGCGTCGTTTTCGGTGACGGCATCCGATCCGGAGACGCCGGAGGCAGATGGCGCAGATCAGACCGTTTCCGTACAGCCGCAATTTGAAAGCGATGCAAAGAGTCTGATCCTGATCGAAGCGTCTACCGGTATGGTTTTGTACGAAAACAACGCCGATGAAGCGCTTCCGCCCGCATCCGTGACCAAGATCATGACCCTCCTTTTGGTGATGGAGGCAGTAGACCGCGGAGAGATCAAGCTTACCGATCCCGTTAGCGTCAGCGATGCGGCGGCGTCTATGGGCGGCTCGCAGGTCTATCTGGAGGTTGGAGAGCAGTTATCGGTTGAAGAGATGATCAAATGCGTGGTCATCGCCTCGGCAAACGACGCGGCGTTTGCATTGGCCGAACTGGTCTCCGGGAGCGAGGAAGCCTTCGTTTCGGCAATGAATGCCCGTGCCAAGGAGCTGGGAATGAAAAATACGCATTTCGAAAACACCAACGGTCTGGACGATACGACGGAAAATCACGTCATCTCCGCGCGGGACATCGCCATTATGTCCGCCGAGTTGATGAGGCATACCACCATCCTCAAGTATACCACCGTTTGGCAGGACAGTATCCGTGACGGCGCATTCGTGCTGACCAACACCAACCGTCTGATCCGCTTTTTTCCGGGCGCCAACGGACTCAAGACCGGATCGACCTCCAAGGCAGGGTTCTGCATTTCTGCCGCCGCCAAGCGGGATGGAATGCAGCTGATAGCCGTAGTGATGGGAGCGTCCACCAGAGACAGCCGAAACGAGACCGCTAAACAAATGCTCAATTGGGGATTTGCAAACTACGCACGGGTCACGGTCAGCAATCAAGAGGAGTTGTCGATCCCGGTCAGCCGAGGAAAAGAATCTTCTGTTTGCGTTGATTACGATTCGTTTGATTTGATCGTTGCCAAAAAGAATGCTGATAAGGTGGAAACGAATATTCAACTGGATGAAACGGTAGAAGCTCCCGTGAGCATAGGAGATTCCGTAGGGAAATTGATATGCAAAATCGACGGCGAGACGGTCAAGGAAGTACCGATCTACGCCAAAGAAGCGGTTGAAAAGAACACTTTCGGAAGTCTATTTCTGCGACTTCTAAAAAAATATTTACAAATCTGATTTTACCTATTGCAAAAAATGGCAATTTGTAGTATGATATAGATATTCTTACAAATTGCGGAGGTTATTATGACCCTTAAACTCAACGATAAATATCTCGACTCCTTTGTGAGTGCCGATGATCTGTCTGCCATTGCTCCCGAGGTAAAAGCGGCGCACGATCTGCTGACATCCCGTACCGGTGCGGGCAACGATTTCTTGGGCTGGCTGGATCTGCCCGTGAACTACGATAAAGAGGAGGCTGCCCGCATCGTGGAGGCAGCTAAGAAAATTCAAAAGTCCTGCGACGTATTTATCGTCATCGGAATCGGCGGCTCCTATCTGGGTGCTCGCGCTGCCATTGAGTTCTGCACCAGCTCGTCCTATAACGACCTGTGCAAAGATACTCCCAAGATCTACTTCGTAGGCAACGATATTTCCGCTTCCCACATGGCAGAGCTTCTGCAGATCTGCGAGGGCAAGGATGTTTGTGTCAACGTAATTTCCAAGTCCGGTACTACCACCGAGCCCGCTATTGCTTTCCGCATCTTTCGTGATCTTTTGGTGCAGAAGTACGGTGAAGAGGGCGCAAAGGAGCGCATCTTCGCTACTACAGACCGTGCCAAGGGCAAGCTGAAGGAGCTGTCCGATGTTGAGGGCTACGAGACCTTCGTGGTTCCCGACGACGTAGGCGGCCGCTTCTCGGTGCTGACTCCCGTCGGTCTGCTGCCTATCGCGGTTGCGGGCATCGATGTCTACGCTATGTTGGATGGTGCAGCTGCCGCTCGCGAAGCTTACGCTGAGTGTGACCTGGCGAATAACGATTGCTACAAGTATGCCGCAATCCGTAACATCCTTTCCCGCAAGGGTAAATCGGTTGAGTTCTTCGTTTCTTACGAGGCGTCGCTGATTATGACCGCAGAATGGTGGAAGCAGCTCTACGGCGAGTCCGAGGGCAAGGAGAACAAGGGCATCCTGCCTGCGTCGGTCTCCTTTACCACTGACCTGCACTCTATGGGTCAGTTCCTGCAGGAGGGTAGCCGCATTATGTTCGAGACCGTGATCGATCTGCAGGAGTCTTCTCACAGCGTAGAGATTCCTTTCGAAGCCTCCAATTCCGACGGTTTGAATTTCATTGCCGGCAAGGATATGCACTACGTCAACCGTCAGGCATTCATGGGAACCGTTCTGGCTCATACCGACGGCGGCACGCCTACAATGGTGCTGGAGCTGTCGAAGCGCGGCGCGGCTGAGTTTGGTTATCTGGTCTACTTCTTTGAGAAGGCGGTTGCCATCTCCGGCTATATGCTGGGCATCAATCCCTTCGACCAGCCCGGCGTAGAGGAATACAAGAAAAATATGTTTGCGCTGCTGGGCAAGCCCGGATATGAAGAACGCGCAGCAGAGCTTGCGAAAAAAATGTGACTTTTTCATAAAAAAGTTGCGGTTAGGGTATTGCAATTTGTTTCGATATAGTGTAAAATAGAGGTACAGAAATGATTCTATCCGAATTGGGTGTCTCTGTCACCCGATTCGGCAGAAACATAAATCAAAGGGATTTC
>CAZFJJ010000190.1:0-3862 GCA_964519075.1 uncultured Lachnospiraceae bacterium | reverse complement strand
TTGCCGCAGTAGCGGATCCGCCGTTGGAATAGCGCAAAGTTACAATTCCACCCCAAGCATCATAGGAATAGGTGGCAAGGAGCGTACCGGCATCGCTATAAACGGCAATGATATCACCCTGCAGGTTCTTCTCAAACCAGAACACGTCGAACACGCCCTCTGCATACGAGGTAGTGCGGTACTGCATGCCAATGGGAGAGCCGTTTGCGTCGTACAAGTAAACAAGCAACTTGTTATTCCACTCTTCGGCTACAATCTGAGAACCGTTGAGATAGTAGGTGTGCTCCACTCCGTTTGCGGTTTTGCCGGTACGGATGCCTTCGTCATTATACTCAAAGGACAGGTTAGCCCCTCCGCTGACGGTGGCAAGCTGTCTGCCATTCTTCCATGTAAAGGTGTAGTTGATGCCGTTGTAATAGGTGAGCGGGTTGCCGATGGCGTCGTAGGTGAAGCACCTTCAGCAGTCGGAGTGTAACCTCTGCTTGATTATTTAAGCAGAGGTTGTAGAAAACTCCGAGAATTCCAAGCCTATAACAGCATTAAAGCACGAAATTAATAGAAAACAAATCGAAATAATCTTTTAGCGTGTATCTATCATCAAATTTGAAACAAATAACTTCTTCAGTCGAGCCATCAAAAATTAATTTCAACTTGCCATTTTTTTCGCAACTATACAAAACGCTATTAGGATATGGCGGTTCAGTATCATTCCAATTTTCATTACACCACTCATAATTAGGAGTAATATAATAATCTACTCCATTGAAACTTAACTCTATTTCGCGTCCGCATTGCATATAGTAAATTAATTCATCAATATTCATATGTCACCTAAATAACACTAGAAAATGTCAATTGATTTCGAACGAGAAGGCATATTCCCCTTCCATGTCCAATCATGTCTATGGGGGAATTTGTGTTTATTACCCGGGTGTCGATAATCAATATCATATTCAGCCTTTCCATCAGAATCATAATGCCGTTTTTGCTTTAATCCGTCCTCATCATACAACTCTACATCCGAATTCGGTTCACCTTCGGTTGACAACCCATGCTTGTTATTTTCTTTAAGTTCATCTTTATCTGAGTTTTCATTGTCACCATCAGTAATAGATTGAGGAGCATCTTGCTCATCTGCCATGTGTCCTATGCTGTCAACAAAATCTATTAATCCTTCAACTAATCCCTCAAGAAGATAATAACCGCCAAAAACTACTATTCCTGAAATAATTATAAATTCGCCAATGAAAGTAGGCTCAGCAGCAGCTACAGCCCCACCGACAGAAACCCACGCCCCTAAAAAAGCCCCAGCGCTTTCTCCAGTATAATCAGCATAATTTGTCGGATTATTATTACAATAAGCAAACAGGTTATATCCAATGAAGCTATGATAGAGCGAACTATCCGCATTGATAAACCGTCCCGTACCCGGATCGTAATATCTGCTATTCAGGTAATAGAATCCGGTTTCGGAATCTCTGTAATATCCCCGATACCGGAAAGGATTATACGTTGCCGCAGTAGCGGATCCGCCGTTGGAATAGCGCAAAGTTACAATTCCACCCCATGCATCGTAGGAATAAGTGGCGAGCAATGTTCCTGCATCGCTGTAGACGGCTATAATATCGCCCTGCAGATTCTTCTCGAACCAGAACACGTCGAATACGCCTTCCGCATACGAGGTGGTACGGTACTGCATACCAATCGGCGAACCGTTGGCATCGTAGAGATAAACCAGTAGTTTATTACTCCACTCCTCCGCTACGATCTGCGACCCGTTAAGGTAATAGGTGTGCAGAATACCGCTGGAGGTTTTTGAAGTTCTGATTCCCTCGTCGTTGTATTCGAAGGACAGATTCGCTCCTCCACTGACGGTTGCAAGCTGCCTACCATTCTTCCAAGTAAAGGTGTAATTGATCCCGTTGAAGTAGGTCAGCGGATTGCCGATGGCATCGTAGGTAAAGCTTGTGCCGCTATACGCCGTCAGTTGATCGCCCCAGTTTGCATTGCCGTAGGTGTAGGTTTTGGTCGAGGTGGGCGATGTAGGCTCTGTGCCCGCCGCAGTCAGCGCATAGGTTTTCTTGCTGAGAATATTCCCCGCATTGTCGTAGGTGTAGGTATAGGTTTTACCGCTGACTACGTTATCCTCGCGGGTCAGCTGACCGACGTCGTCGTACTCATAGCGATACTGCTCTACCCCACCCAGCGAGATGCTTGTGATATTGCCGTTGTCGTCGTAGGTGTAGGTATATGCCTTCGCCGCATTGGAATTGACTCGCGTGGTATAGCTTTCCACCTGCGTAGACGTGCGGTTCAGCGTATTAGTGGTATACCCGTAGCTGACGGTATTGGTAAATTTCGTACTACTGTTATTGTAGTCGGAAATGTTCGTCACCACGCCGGTCAGACGGTTGTAGGCATCGTAGGTATACGCCGTAGAGCCGATATAATAATCGCCCACGTATCCGTTACCCAGCTTAAACGTGCTCTTTTCCAGCGTTCCGTCGTCATTGTAGGTGTAATAGTAGTAGTAATAGTGGTTCCCTACTGTAGTGCCGCTAAGATAGTCGATGGTGTGAGTCTGTTGGCTTACCTGTGAATAGTCGTTATACTTCAGCTGCACACCGTGGGACATGATCTTGCTGGCGGTATCAAATTCCGCATACCCGATCAGCTTGCCGGTGGAATCGTAGGTGTAGACGGCACTCTTGCCGGTGAGCAGATTGTCAAACTGCGCCAGCTGTCCGCTGTCGGTATAGGTATAGGCGTAGGCTTGGTAATCGTTTCCACCGTCATTATACCATACCTCAGTCAGATTGTCAAGGGTATCATAGACATATTGCACAATAAATTCGTTGCTGTACTCAATTTTGTTGAGCTTTCCGTTATACGAATTGTAGGTATAGCTTGCCAACTCCTGCGAGCCCACAGACGTAGAGGAAGTATTTCCAAAGGAGTCGTAGGTAAAGGTATAGGTAGTGGATTCGGTGGTAATGCTCTGCAAAAAGTTGCAAGAGTTATAGGAATATTGTACCTGCTCTGCGCCCGAAGTTGCCGTATAGGAAGAGGTCGAGGAACTATATTCTGCGGGCTTTGCGGAGATGAGATTGCCGATCTCGTCATACTCATAGCAGATTCCGTCGCCCGAACCGACATTCACGGATGCAAGCAGTCGGCCGTTTGCCGCCAGTATTCGAAGGATGGCATTTGAGTTAATTACACCTCTTGCTTCTTGGATGCAACAAACTCCTCATACGTTCCGCGGAAATCGGTGATGCCGTCGGGACGAACCTCGATGATGCGGTTGGCAACGGTGTTGATCAGCTCGTAGTCGTGGGAGGAGAGGATCAGATTGCCCTTGAACTCGGACAGACCGTTGTTGACGGCGGTGATGGACTCCAGATCCAGATGGTCGGTGGGCTGATCCACCAGCAGGAAGTTGGAGCCGAAGAGCATCATGCGGGAGAACATACAGCGTACCTTTTCGCCGCCCGAGAGGACGTTGACCGATTTGTACACGCTGTCCCCCGAGAAGAGCATTCTGCCCAGGATGCCGCGGATGTAGGTCTCGGTCTGATCCTTCGACCACTGACGCATCCAGTCCAGCATATTCTCTTCGTGTCCCGAAAAATATTCGGTGTTGTCGTGGGGGAAATAGGAACGGGTGATGGAAACGCCCCATTTGATGTGACCTGCATCGGGCTCGGTCTCTTCTGCCAGGATCTTGAACAGCTCGGTGATCGCCATCTCGTTGCCAACAAACGCGATCTTGTCGTCCTTGGCGACGCTGAAATTGACCTTCGCGAAGAGAGTGCTACCGTCGGGACCGAGTTTAGAAAGGTCGGTGACGGTGAGAATATCC
>CAZFJJ010000189.1:0-3896 GCA_964519075.1 uncultured Lachnospiraceae bacterium | reverse complement strand
GGGTATCCTCGTAAAGCACCGCCAACAGCCGACCCAGGATACGGTTGGCGTTGCCGCGGCAGAGGTGGATGTCGGCGCCCGAATGACCGCCGGCCAGCCCCTTCACCGAGATCTTGATGGGTCTGCCGGGGCAAGGAATCCGATCAGTGGGGAGGGTATACATCAGATCCATGCCGCCCGCGCAGGAGGCGGTGGCAACGCCCTCGTCCTCGGAGTCCAGATTGATCAGCCGACGGGCGGTGATGCGGGAATAGTCGAAGCGATCTGCGCCGTCCATGCGGGTCTCCTCGCCGGTGGTGATCAGACACTCCAGCTTGGGATGCGAGATGGTGTCGTCATCCAAAATCGCCATGATGATGGCAACGGCGATGCCGTCGTCGCCGCCCAGCGTAGTACCGCGGGCGCGCATCCAATCGCCGTCGATATAGGGGACGATGGGATCGGTGAGAAAATCGTGGCTCACGTCGGAATTCTTCTCGCAGACCATGTCCATGTGCCCCTGCAGCAGCAGGGCGGGCTTATCGGCGCAGTCGGGAGTGGCTTCCTTGACGATCAGCACGTTCAGCGCCTCGTCCTGATAGCAGGCAAGTCCGCGGGCGCGGGCAAACTCCATCAGATAGTCAGAGATGGCCTGCTCGTTCCCCGAGCCGTGGGGAATCTTACAAATGTCCTCGAAAAAGCGGAGCATTCCCGCGGGGGACAGTCCTTCGGTAATATAATTCATACTAAAAATCCTTTCGTATACAAGATCAAAGCGCGGAGATACCGCATCCCATCGCGATCAGCGCCACGGGAATGACGATCACCATACACTTTTCAAGCAGTGAGCGATCCTTGAAATCGCCCAGGATGCGAGCACCGCAGATCACCGCAGGAATAGCGGCTCCCCAAAATACCAGCGTAAAGCCCAACACCTGTGTCAGTCCCATGGATTCGCCCAGCAGCTGCTCGCCTGCGTCCGACACCTGCAGATAAGCGGTGGTGATCAGCACGGTCAGCAGCCGCAGGATCATGGGCAGACTGATCCCCCCCGTTCGGGAGCGCACGTAGGCAATACCTGCCGACAGAATGCCCATAGGGATCAGCACGTACAGGTCGGCGTGATACAGGCCGCCCAGCAGGCCAATCAGCAGATAGGGCAGCCGGGGACGCTCCTTGCCCAGTCCCCGCAGACGGGGATAGAGGAAGCCGTCGAAGAGGATGCTCTCACACACCCCCGACAGCAGGATGATCCCTCCCACCGCCCAATGCGAGTCGGTATAGTCGTAAACGTGGAAGGTGGTGACTGCAAAGCCGGGCACCAGCAGATGGAGGAAGAGAAACGCGGGAATCGCCGTCAGAATACAGCCGACCCACACCAGCGCACCGCCTGCCGTCTGCCCGACGGACTGTCCGCCGCCTGCCAGCAGCTTTTTCGCGGCATAGCCGGTGCGGTGCGCCACGATCAGCGTAGCCGCCAGCGCAGCGATCTGACAAAGATAGTACGCCCAAATGCCGATCACGCCCGACAGCAGTCCGCCCGCAACGGCGAAAAGCAGGAAGCAAACGCCCCACAAAAAGAGGCAGTCAATGAGTTTCAGTTGATTGGTATTCATTCTATTCACAGACCCTTGGTCGACAAATTTTGAAAAACAAAAAGAGACTACCGTGGTAGTCCCTTTTTTAGCAATTAGCCAAGCTTTGCAGAGTTCACCTTGACGCCGGGACCCATAGTGGATGCCAGGACACAGCTTCTGATATACTGACCCTTAGCAGCAGCGGGCTTCGCCTTGATGATAGCGGTCATGAGAGTGTTCAGGTTCTCATTCAGCTTTTCAGTGCCGAAGGAAACCTTGCCGATGGGGCAGTGGATAATGTTGGACTTATCCAGACGGTACTCGATCTTACCTGCCTTAGCCTCGGTAACGGCCTTACCGATTTCCATGGTAACGGTGCCTGCCTTGGGGTTAGGCATCAGACCCTTGGGACCCAGAACACGGCCCAGACGACCGATCAGACCCATCATGTTGGGGGTGGTGACGATGATATCGAACTCGAACCAGTTTTCCTTCTGGATCTTTTCGATGTACTCTTCAGCGCCGACGTAATCTGCGCCTGCAGCGGTTGCCTCAGCAGCCTTGTCGCCCTTGACCAGAGCGAGCACGCGTACCTTCTTACCGGTACCGTTAGGGAGGACAACAGCGCCTCTGACCTGCTGGTCAGCGTGACGGGAGTCTACACCCAGTCTGACGTGAACCTCTACGGTCTCGTCAAATTTAGCCTTAGCGGTCTGGCAAACCAGATCCAGAGCCTCGGTGGACTCTTACAGTTTAGTTCTTTCAACCAGCTTTACGCTGTCCTGATACTTCTTACCTTTAGTAGCCATTCTTCTATCCTCCTATCTTACTCGGTCACGGTAACGCCCATGCTGCGTGCGGTGCCCTTGACCATGCTGATAGCAGCTTCCAGAGAAGCAGCGTTCAGGTCGGGCATCTTGGTAGTAGCGATCTCGGTTACCTGAGCCATAGTGAGGCTTGCAACCTTGGTCTTGTTGGGAGTTGCGGAGCCGGACTCGATACCTGCAGCCTTCTTGATCAGCACAGGTACGGGAGGAGTCTTCACGATGAAGGTGAAGGAACGGTCAGCGTAGACGGTGATGATTACGGGAACGATCAGACCGATCTGTGCCTTGGTTCTTTCGTTGAATTCCTTAATGAAAGTAGGAATGGAAACGCTGTGCGCACCCAGAGCAGGGCCGACGGGAGGGCCGGGGAGTGCTTTGCCTGCGGGCAGCTGAAGTTTAATATAGCCGGTAATTTTCTTTGCCATAGTAATTTACACCTCCGATGTGGTTATTGACGCGAGGGCATGTAACAAAAATTTACCCTCTCCCACAGAATACGCACGGGCAATCCGCGCAGCTACGGTGTAGTCTCCGTGCTGAATGCGGCGTGCGCATCGTAAAAAGATGACGATTTTAATTTGTAACGATAATTACATCCGATAGAGCTCGACGTCGTCTGCGTCCAGTTCCACGGGGGTCTCGCGTCCGAAGAGGGATGCGAGCACTTTGATTTTCTTGCAGTCGGGAGAGATCTCGTCCACACGACCGATAAAGTCCTTCATCGCGCCGTTGATAATCCGAACGTTGTCGCCAACGTTGTATCCCAGCTTGGGAAGGAGATCGGAGCGTTCCACGCCCAGCGATTCCACCTCTGCATCAGAGAGCGGAACGGGTGCGCTTCCGGGACCGACGAAGCCGGTAACGCCGGTAATATTGCGGACGGCGTGCCAGGATTTGTCGTTCATGATCATCTTCACCATTACGTAGCTGGGGAAGAGCTTCACTTCAACTTCGCGACGCTCGTCACCCTCGCCCTCGATCACGGTCTCGGTGGGGATCTTGATATCGTAGATCAGATCCTGCAGGCCGCGGTTCTCGACGATCTTTTCCAGATTGGTCTTGACCTTATTCTCGTATCCGGAGTACGTATGCACAACGTACCAGCGGATGCCTTCTGCGTACTGATTCAGATCCACTGCCATAACTTAGCTAAGCTTGGCAAGGAGCGCAACCAGCTGACCGAAGCACCAGTCAACGCCGAAGATGATGATTGCACAAACGACCAGAACACCGATAACCAGTCCGGAGGACTTGACGGTATCCTTCTTGGAGTACCAAGTGATCTTTTTGCGTTCACTCTTCAGATCAGCAAAAAACTTGCCGATCTTACCCTTTTCTTTCTTGGGCTTGGGGGTCTTCTCTTTTTTGGGCTTTGCGGTGTCAACCGCTTTCTTTTCTTCTGCCATTTTGAATGCCCTCCTTACTTAGATTCCTTGTGCAGAGTATGCTTTCTGCAGAAACGGCAATACTTGTTCATTTCCAGTCTGTCGGGGTCATTCTTCTTGTTCTTCTT
>CAZFJJ010000188.1:0-3896 GCA_964519075.1 uncultured Lachnospiraceae bacterium | reverse complement strand
CCTCCCGTGCCACGAAGGCGCGGCGCAGCTCCCTGCCCAGCTGGGTGCGGATGGGGATGTTCTGCAGGTTGGGCTCGGTGGAGGAAAGTCTGCCGGTAGCGGTCAGCGCCTGCTTGAAGGTAGTGTGGACTCTACCGCCCTCGTCGGCAACTGCCAGCAGCCCCTCCGCGTAGGTAGAGCGGAGCTTGGTGACCTGCCGATAATCGAGGATCAGATCCACAATGGGATGGATGGGACGGAGCTTTTCCAGCACCTCCGCATTGGTGGAGTAGCCGGTCTTGGTTTTCTTGAAGAAGGGGAGCTTTAATTCGTCGAACAGCACCTCACCCAGCTGCTTGGGGGAGTTGATGTTGAACTCGTGTCCCGCCATGCGGTAGATCTCCGCCATATCCCCTGCGGCGGCGATCTCCAGCGCAACCGAGAAGGCTTGCAAAGCGGCGCGATCCACCAAAAAGCCCCGCTTTTCCATGTTGTAAAGCACTCTTGCCAGCGGAAATTCCATAGTCTCGTACAGCCCGAGACACTCGTCCGCCTTCATCCGCCTGGTAAGGGGTGCGACGAGGCGGTAGATCACCTCGGCGCTCTCCGCAGGCGCGCCCAGATAGGCTCCCGCGATCTTGGCCAGGGAGGGAGCACTGTCGGAGGAGTTGATGACGTAGGCCGCCAGCAGCACGTCGAAATCACAGCGGAAGGAAGCCGCGTCGAAGTGGGGCAGGAGCTCGTCCAGCTGATGCAGAAGGGTTTTCAGATCGTAGACCGCGAAGGTGAGATCGGTCTTTTGGAAAAATTCGGCAATCTTTTCCGGCGTATCGCAGGCAAACAGCCCCTCGTCCAGCGTGCAGGAGAGGCGGCGGTGGCCGTCGCACAGCTGAATGGCGTCCTCGGTGAGCCACAGTGCCACGGGGGAGGTGAGATTGGCCGCCGCCAATTCCTCTGCGTGGATCTCCTCCACGGGCAGCTCCTCGGCGGTCTCGGTCTCGGGAACGTCGGCATCCAGCCCCATCCGCTTGATATAGCCCGCAAACTCCAGCTCGGCAAAGAGGGAGCGGAGGGCGGCACGGTCTTCCTGTACGGGAGGCAACTCGGCGGGCAGCAGATCCTCGGGCATATCTCTGACGATCCGCGCCAACTTTTGGGACAGATACGCCTGATCCTTCTGCTGGCGAAGATTGGTCAGCACCTTCGCGCTTGCCTTCACCTCGTCGAGCTGCTCGTAGATGCCGTCCAGACTGCCCCAGGTGGAGATCAGCTTGGCGGCGGTCTTCTCACCCACTCCCGCCACGCCGGGGATGTTGTCGGAGGAGTCGCCCATCAGTGCCTTCAGATCCACGAACTGCTCCACCGTCACGCCGTAATCGGCAAGGAAGCGGTCGGGGGTATAGGGCACTACCTCGTTATTTTTCGCCAGCAGGACGGTGGTCTGATCCGAGATCAGCTGCAGGCTGTCCCGGTCGCCGGTGAGGACGAAGCACTCCCCCCCCTCCTTCTCCCAGCGGGCGGAGAGCGTACCCAGCCAGTCGTCTGCCTCGTAGCCGGGTGTCTCCACCACGGGGATGCCCATAGCGGTCAGAAAGCGTTTCGCGTAGGGAAACTGCATCAAGAGCTCGGGAGGCGTGCCGTGACGCCCCGCCTTATAAGCATCGTACATCTGATGGCGAAAGGTAGGCGCGTGAACGTCGAATGCCACCGCCACCGCATCGGGCTTCAGAGCGTCCAGCTGGCCGAGCAGGACGTTGACGAAGCCGTACACAGCGTGGGTAAAGACGCCCGCAGAGTTGGTCAGGGGGCGCACGCCGAAATATTGACGGTTGAGGATCGAGTTGCCGTCGATCAGCAGAAGTTTTTTCATAAGGGAACCTCTTCATCGGTATAGATGCTTTTATTGTACCACATTTTCGCAAAAATGGATAGCCTTTTTCGAAAAAATGTTAAAAAAGATAAAGGGTATGTGCGGACAGATTGCGCCAACCGTCGCCTCGACGCGGCAGTACAAGCGAAGGCGGCTGAGGGGTTGTTCTGATATTGAATACGCAGCTTTCACCCCCTCCGTCACGGCAAATCGTTTTTTCTTCCAATCCGTGTCATAAATCCCGCGTCAGAGATATACTAATAGCATTAGTCTGTTTTTCGGAAAGGAATCTACCATGAAATATATCTATCTCATTCGCACCGACAACCATTTTGACCAAAGCGGAAAACGCCGCACCCTCTACGGCATCGACGTATGGCGGCTGCCCGATCGGGACGCGCGGCTGTTCTGCTCCTATCCCTCGCTCTTTAGCGAACGTGCGCCTGCCGAGGCGTTAGCGCAAGCCCTCACCGAGCAATGCCCCCCGCCCGAAGCCCTCTCCGAGATCATTGAGGCGGCGCGGGAGAAGGATTCCGCCGACTGACCCGGTTCAAAAGGAGGTTTTCAAAAAACCGTTGACAATTTCTCCCGAAAATGCTACAATGTACGCATGAATACCCCACAGGGAGGAACATACGATGTATCCTAACGGAAAACTGAAAGCCATCACCCTCAGCTTCGACGACGGCGTGATCCAGGATCGCCGCATGGTGGAGATCCTGAACCGCTACGGATTGAAGTGTACCTTCAACCTCAACTCCGAGCTCTTTAACGTCACCATTCAGGTGGGCGACCGCGTGCGCATAGACCACACCAAGATCGACCCCTCCGAGGTGGCGTCCCTCTACCGCGGGCACGAGGTGGCAGTCCACACCCTCACTCACCCCAATCTCACCACTCTCCCCGAGGCAGAGATCATCCGCCAGGTGGAGACAGACCGCCACAATCTCAGTAAGCTCTGCGGCTACGAGGTCATCGGCATGGCGTACCCCTGCGGCGGAGTCAACAACGACGACCGTGTGGCGAAGGTCATCCGGGAACGCACGGGCGTAAAATACAGCCGCACCATCACCTCCACCTACTCCTTCGAGCAGCAGGAGAATCTCTACCGCTTCAACCCTACCCTCCACGTCAAGGACGGGCGGTGCGAGGAGATCTGCCGGCAGTTTTTGGAGGCGGAGTTTGACGCCCCGAAGCTCCTGTATATCTGGGGACACAGCTATGAGTTCGACTTTGACGACTCTTGGGATCGCTTCGAGGCGATCTGCAAGCTCATCAGCGGCCGCAAGGACGTTTTCTACGGGACGAACCGGGACGTTTTTGGGTTATGAGCAGCGTCCAAATCGTTGTCGGAGACAGTCTTGTGCTCACGTCGGAACTCGTCTCGCCCATTTGGCTGGAAATAGACGGAGTCGCCTTTCCCTATGCGGATTGGAACGATTTCAGCTATACTCTCCTCTGTTGGTGGAGCGATGCTTTGTTCTCGTATACCGATTCGACGAAGAGCTTTGAATGGCTCTTTATGGACGGGCCGTATCGCATCGCAATCCGCAGAAGCGGAGACGGACTGCAGCTCTCGTGTATGCGGGATGATCGCCGTCTGCTCACGGGTGAGTGCGATTACCGCACCCTTGCAGAAGCGCTCCACGGAGCAATGCGGCAAATGGAATATCTTTTGCACAAGAACGGTCTCGATCAAGGGGACACCGCTTGGATGTCCCAAGAGATCCACGCCCGCACGGCGCGAATGCGGAAACTGCTATAAACGCACCCACCCTTTACGGAAGACCGTGAAGGGTGGATTTTCGTGGGATCATGCGTCATTTTACATTCGGGGGGATTTTTCGGCGGCACGGCTTCTGACGATTCCGCTCTGTCTGTCGATCCGATTTGGGCGATAAAAAAATCCAAAATATTTTTCAAAAAGGGGTTGACAAAGTGAATTCAGTATGCTATAATAACAACCGTCGCAGACAAAAGCGGCTGAAAGGTACGCTGGTGTGGCTCAATGGCAGAGCAGCTGATTTGTAATCAGCAGGTTGTTGGT
>CAZFJJ010000187.1:0-3904 GCA_964519075.1 uncultured Lachnospiraceae bacterium | reverse complement strand
TGCCACAGTTCTTTTATCATACTTTTCATAGGTTGCACCTCCTGTTAGCACAACACACTACCACAGAAAGAGGAAAAAGTCCAGTAAACAAACTGTTAACTTTCGCCACACAGAAAAAAGTCATTACAGAATCGCTTCCGTAATGACTTTTTTCTTAAGCCCATCTGATCCGTATCGGTCTTTACCCAGTGTTCACTTTTTGTCCCTATGAGTAAAAACACTTCTCTTTTAGCAATTCCTCAATCTCCTCCCGTGTCGCCAGCCCTTCCGCGCCTGCCGTAGCACTGCCGCAGGCGGTGCCCAGCCGCAGAGCGTATTCGTAGCCCCGATCCACTCCGGCGAGGAAGCCCGCCACCATGGAGTCGCCCGCGCCTACCGTGTAGACCGCCTTCTTACACATCGACGCGGTGCGGTGGACGTTTCCCTCTTCGTCCAATAGCAGCGCGCCGTCACCGCCCAAGGAGACCAGGACGTTGCGCGCGCCCCTGTTCTGCAGGCCGCGTGCCGCTTCTTCGATGGCAGCATCGTCGGGGAGAGACCTGCCTGCGATCTCCTCCAGCTCGGCTCGGTTTGGCTTGATGAGAAACGGACGGTAGGCCAGTACGTTCAGAAGCAGATCGCCCGTAGCGTCCACCACCGTCCGCACGCCGTGACCGTGGATGCGCTCCAAAATCTGCCGATACACGTCGCGGGGAAGCGAGTCGGGGACGCTGCCCGCCAGCACGAGCGTATCTCCTTCAGAAAGACGGCTGATCTTGCGATAGAAGGTCTCCATCGCATCGCCGTCGATGACGGGTCCCCGCGCGTTGACCTCGGTAACAGCACCGTCGCT
This sequence comes from uncultured Lachnospiraceae bacterium, assembly GCA_964519075.1. Taxonomy (GTDB): domain Bacteria; phylum Bacillota; class Clostridia; order Oscillospirales; family CAG-272; genus CAKSQF01. Next base: position 3,072 of record CAZFJJ010000187.1, on the reverse strand, counting down.
CCCCCATAGCTTCACGTTGATACGGGTGTTGCCTTCCTTCAGGGGGATCAGATCGCTGTCCACCCCCGCCTCGCGTACCATCTCCACCAGCGCTTCGCCGGTAAAGCCGCCCACGAAGCCCATGGCGACGGTCTGCACGCCCAGTCGGGAGAGGATCACCGAAACGTTGATGCCTTTGCCGCCGTAGAGCAGCTCTTCGCCCGTAGTGCGGATAACCTCGCCCGTCTCCGTGGGCGGGATGCGGAGGATATAGTCGATGGCAGGGTTTAAGGTTACGGTATAGATCATAGCAAGCTCCTGAAAAAATAATCTTCTGCTTCTATTATTGCCGAAATTTTCAAAATGTCAAGCGTTCCCGCAAAAAAATTTTCCCCAACCGCGGCGGGCATTGACAAAATCGGCGGGGCGCGGTATAATAAAGGAAATCTTACCTACATTTCGGAGGACGATCATGGAGCTTCCCAAAATCACCGCCAATCTGACCCGCCTGGGCTATAAGGTTTCCCGCTTTGCCACCGCCGCCGAGGCTGCCGCCTATCTGGACGCTGAGATCGACGGCAAGACCGTAGGGTTGGGCGGCTCGGTGACGCTGGATCAGCTGGGACTGTACGAAAAGCTCGCCCTTCACAACGACGTTCGCTGGCATTGGCGCATTCCCGAGGGCAAGACGGTGGCCGATCTGCGCGCCGAGGCAAATGCGGCAGAGATCTACCTCTCCTCGGTGAACGGCATCGCCGAGACGGGCGAGATCGTCAACATCGACGCCACCTGCAATCGGGTGGCCGCCATCCTCTACGGTCACGAGAAGGTGTATCTGGTGGCGGGTGTCAACAAGATCGCGCCCGATTACGACGGTGCACTCCACCGCGCCCGCAACATTGCCGCTCCCCTGAACGCACAGCGGCTGGGGAAGAAGACTCCCTGCGCCGTCCGCGCGGATCGCTGCTACAACTGCGCCTCTCCCGACCGCATCTGCCGCTCTCTGTCGGTTTTGTGGGAAGCGCCGATTGGTGCGGATTTTGAGGTGGTGCTGGTAGAGGAAGAGCTGGGGTATTGAATAAGTATTGGGAGACTTGTGAATAGTCTCCCAATTTTGATTTGCCTATGCTTTGCACGTTATAAAAACGATCTTCTTGCCATCGCAAGGGATTTTCACAAATATATTTTGCAATCTCTTCATAATCTTCTCGACCTCTTACAACATGATCATGATATAATTTCTGCCAAATTGATCACCCAATCTGCTTTGATATATACCCTTTCATCTGACAAATCACCGAAATAATCGAGGGGGACGTTGTAGGGGCGCGCATCGCGCGCCCCTACAGTGTTCCGGAAATAGTTCTGTCGGTTTGAAGTGCAAATGGTAATAAACTGCGCTCCCGGTCGGCAATAATCGCAATTCTTCAGTCGATTGGGTTTTCTAACGGGATAATCCTGATTCATTCATCCGCCTCCTCAAACAACGCTTCCATGGGAACGCCCAGCAATTTCGCGATCACGTACACCTCCCGGTCGGTGGCGGAGCGCACCTGACCCTCCAGCTTGGAGTAGCTGGTGGGGTTCATATCACAGCCCATAGTCTGGATCTGCGCGATGAAATCCTTCTGCTTGATCCCCCGCTCCTTTCGCAGTCGCTCGATGTTTTTCCCCACCAGATTGGCGTCTCCGTAGGCTTGCTTGCGTAGTTTCATGGATTCCCTCCCGTTAACATAATTCTTTTTTAGAATTATATCTCCAAAAAGGGTTGACAAAATTCCATTTTGGAATTATAATATAAATAATTCCGATATGGAAGAATAAATTAGAAGAAAACAGGAGAAAACAAATGAAACATTACAAGAAATTCAGTGCCGTTCTGCTCGTCATTTGCATAATGTTTGGTGCCTGCGCCTGTGGAAACAAATCGTATATTATCGAGAAACAAATTAGTTCCGATTGCGATGTTATACTGTGTGCCGGATACGACAATTCGAATAATTACTATGAATTAGTTGGGAATCAATCAGAAACCTCTCAAGGCTATAACATTGAACTCGGCATTATTAAAAACAATCAATGGCTCGTAGAACTAACGAATTCATTCCCATTTTTAGGCTCTGATGGACTGTTTCAGGTTAGCAGTAACAAAGACGATTTGTTTTCTAGCACAGTGCGCAATGCGATTCGATTTATTAGTACCGGTGGATTCATGATAGAAAACTATGTTGAACCCAGCAGTTGGTTTTCAAGTTCTAGTAAATCATATATCTTATACAGTTGTCAAACGCAAAAAACCTTAACATTGGACTGTAAGGAATATACGGTTCTATTCCCCTATAATACCATATCCGATGACATACTTTCTGATAATGGAAAAGTAATCGTATACCGTGAAACCACTGGTACTATTTCCGGCTGGTTAAAAGATCAGGTATTCGATTGGTTCGTGTTAGATACCAGTTCATTGGATTTGAAATTGATTGGTTCCGGTATAAATGGAATTCGTCCTGAAAGCGTATTATCTGAAGGCTTAGTATATGCATCAGACGGCGGATTCTATGATACAAACATGACTAAAGTAATTGATCTTTCTTCATATGATATCGATTTGTGGGATGATGATAATGACATGTATTTTGAAAATGGCAAATGCACTTTTGTCGTCGAAAACCAATTGGGAACCGAATTTGAAATTACAATTGATAAAAACGGATCGGTAATCAGCGAAAAGCAGCGTTGACACGCAATTCTTTAATTTTCACAAAATAGTTCAGAGCATTTCTATAACAAATACCGCCAATAACAAAAATAAGCATCCCTGGAGGAAACTATGACTAAATTCTGCGCTCATTGCGGAAAACCAATGCCGGGCACCGGAAGATTCTGTCCCTCTTGTGGCAAACAGATCCTTGTCGCTCCCGCTCCTGCACCCGCACCCGCTCCTGCACCCGCACCCGCACCCGCTCCTGCACCCGTTCCTGCACCCGCTCCCGCTCCCGCACCCGCTCCCGCACCCGCACCCGCTCCCGCACCTGCCCCCGCACCCGCACCCGCGCCTGCACCCGCGCCTGCTCCCGCTCCCGCACCCGC
>CAZFJJ010000186.1:0-3919 GCA_964519075.1 uncultured Lachnospiraceae bacterium | reverse complement strand
CGGCCGCGACCTCTACCCCGAGATCCGCCGCCGCACCCTGGCCAAAAACACCAGCGGCGAGAAGCACAACGACATGGTGCGCTTTGACTACGTCAACAAGCTGGGCTACTACTGCACCGAGTCCAGCGAGCACAACGCCGAGTACAACCCCTTCTTCATCAAGAACAAGTACCCCGAGCTGATCGACCGCTACAACATCCCGCTGGACGAGTATCCCCGCCGATGTGTGAATCAGATCGCCGATTGGAAAGAAAAGCAGAAGCACCTCACCGATCCCGATATGCTCCGTCACAACCGCACCGGTGAATACGCATCCTACATCATGGAGGCGATCGTCACCAATAAGCCCTACAAGATCGGCGGTAACGTGCTGAACAACGGTCTGATCACCAACCTGGATCCCGACGCCTGCGTTGAAGTCTCCTGTCTGGTGGACGGCAACGGCATCACCCCCTGCCACGTGGGTAAACTGCCTCCTCAGCTGGCGGCAATGAACATGACCAACATCAACGCCCAGCTGCTGACCATCGACGCCGCTGTCACCAAGAAGCGCGACCGCATCTATCAGGCGGCTATGCTGGAGCCTCACACCGGCTCGGAGCTCTCCATCGACGACATCGTGGCTATGGTAGACGAGCTGATCGAAGCCCACGGCGACTGGCTGCCCAAGTATAATTGAGTTGCAATTAGGGCTCTGCCCCCCAACCCCGCCAGCCCCTTCTTGAAAGAAGGGGCTGGATCCCCAAGAACTTTCGAAAAGGACGGCGAATGCTCGCCGTCCTCTTTTTTGCTATCCGTTTAACCGCTTCGAAGCGCAGCACAAGCCCACGGAAGCTACCCATCCCTTAGCGCACGACACCCCTTGTGCGAATATCCCCTCTGTTGCATATTGATTCGTCTTGCCTATCAGGAAGGTAAAAGGGGATTACGATAAATTCCAAATCCCGTACAGCGGGATTGGTTCCTATATAGTGATTCCCCCTTGCATTTTTCGCCAATTCGTGCTACAATAGATACAAGAATCGGCGGGAGTCGCAAGCGTCCCGCCGAAAATCGGAGGTTTTTTATGAAAAAGTATTTACTGCCCGAGTCCGGCAATTTCTACAAAGCCAATCTCCACTGCCATTCCACCGTCTCTGACGGCAAGCTCACCCCCGAGGCGCTGAAGGAGCTGTACACGAAAAACGGCTACTCCGTCATCGCCTACACCGATCACGACGTGATGATCCCCCACCACGACCTCACCGACGAAAACTTCCTCGCCCTGGTGGGCTACGAGATGGAGGTCAACCAGCCTCGCCCCGAAGGCGCGCCCTATGCGAAAACTTGCCATATGTGCCTGATCGCCCTTGATCCCGACACAGAAGAGCAGGTCTGCTGGCATCGGGAGAAATATCTCTTCGGTAACGCCGTCGGCTACCGCGGACAGGTGAAATTTGATGAGACCCTCCCCGATTACGAGCGCGCCTACACCCACGAGAGCATTTCGGATATGATGAAGAAGGGTCGGGACGCGGGATTTTTCGTCACCTACAATCATCCCTCCTGGTCGATGGAGGAGTACCCCGACTACGTTGGCTATACCGGAATGCACGCCATGGAGATCTGCAATTACGGCTGTACCTGCGTAGGCTACGAGGACTACGTTCCCCAGATCTACGATTCCCTGCTGCGCGCAGGCAAGCGGATCTTATGCGTTGCCACCGACGACAACCACAATCACAACGACGATTCCTGCGGCGGATTCACCGTCATCAAAGCGAAAAAATTGGACTATCGCACCATCGCCGACGCACTGGTGAAGGGACGGTTCTACGCCTCCCAAGGCCCCGCCATCGATGAGCTGTGGCTGGAGGAAGATACGGTGCACGTCAAATGCTCCCCCGCAAGAGAGATCTTCCTGAACACGGGCGTGCGGAGAACCGCGTTTGCTCGGGCCAAGGAGGGCGAACTGCTCACCGAGGCCACCTTCCGGGTACGCCCCGAGGACGTTTACTTCCGTCTCACGGTCATCGACGAGGCAGGCAAGCCGGCAAACACCAACGCGTATTTTACGGATGAGTGGTTATAAAAAGCAACAGAACGGAGGCTTTCGCCTCCGTTTTTAGTTTCATCCTTCGATGCGGATCGACTGATCGGCGTCTCCTTCTGCGATCAACCGACCGTTGAGGATGAAGCCACACCGCTCTGGGTGGGTCATTATTGTACCGTATTGGCATCCGATAGTCCGATCTAACCCGCAGCATTTCAGCGCGCGTGCTCCTCCAAAATATTTCGCAGGGCGGCAATGGATGCCTGATGGGAGCGAGCGATCCGCGTTTTGGAGCCCTGCGCGTCGGACAATGCCGATCGCAACATCTTATGGGACATGGTACCGGTGAACAGCACCAACAGATCGGGAGAGCCGAAGCTCTTCAGCCCTGCGGTCATTTTGGGATACACCTTTGCCTTGCAGCTGTATTCCTTACAAAGATCTTTATACTGGCGGACCATACATTCATTTCCGCCTACGATTACTACGCTCATCGCTTCACTTCCTTTTCTTCGTTAGTTGTGACTAACCATCGGTTTGAATTTCAGGTCTTGCCACGCAGGGCAAGACCCGACGGTTACAGCTTGATTGCAGGATACCCTGCTCTTGCCAGACGGGAGAGGATCACTTCGTCTTCCACATCCACGGCATAGGAGACGGTCAGCAGACCCTTTTTCAGATCCACCTCGCCTGCCAGACCGGGAAGGTCACCCACCACCTCTTCCACGCGGGCAGAGCAGCGTTCACAATGCATTCCCTCTACACGGAAGGTCTTTTGACAGACGATCTGTTTCAGCCGCTTTTTCCGCGGACGGTAAGTGCCGCCGCTGCAGCAGCTGCTTCGCGTGCGGATTCGTCGAACCGTAGAGACGATTCCCACGACGATCAAAAGAACGGCGATGCCTCCAACAATATACGGAGCCATTGAGCTTTCCTCCTCTGTGATTGGAATGACGGGGATGCGTACGGCAAGGTGCGCATCCCCGTGTTTCGTTATTTCGGTTGCTCCGAAGGGTGGTCGCCGTCGGACTTGGTGGGCAGGTGACCCGTGCCGCAGCCGCCGCATTTACGCTTAGCGCACTCTTTGGCGTAGGGACAGCCCACGCAGGTCTCGCCTCGCTTTTTGGACAGCACCACGTAAGTGATTGCACCGCCGATGACTGCCGCAAGGATCACCGAAACGATAATGTCGATCAGCATGACATCACTCCTTTTGAGACGATTGGATGGGCAATTACTTGCCGGCAAACTCTTTTCTTGCCTTCAGATTAGAACGGAAGCCCAGGAACACGACCGTTGCGATGATCACGGCTACTGCGATCAGGCCGGGGATGAAGCCGGTGCCCAGCGTAGACTCGGTGATCAGCGTACCGATCTGGTAGACGAAGAAGGACAGAACGTATGCTACTGCAAACTGGAGTCCGATACCTGCGAACAGCCACTTCTTGCTCTTGATCTCGGAGTTCATGGCACCGATGGCCGCAAAGCAAGGAGGGGTGAACAGATTGAACATCAGATAAGCCAGACCTGCGGCTGCGGTAATGCCCAGGACTGCCTCACCGTTTCCGCTCTGCAGAAGCTCGAAGTCGTCGTTGATAGCCAGAGCCGCAAATACTGCGCCCAGCGTACCTACAACCTCTTCCTTGGCGATAAAGCCGGTGACTGCCGCTGCTGCCAGCTGCCACACGCCGAAGCCCAGCGGGATCAGAAGCACTGCAATAGGAGATGCAATATCGTGCAGGATAGACTGGGTAGGATCGTCCACCATCTGGAAGCTCCAGGAGAAGTTCAGCATAATGGTAACCACGGCGTTACACAGCAGGATGATAGTACCCGCCTTCACGATGTAAGCCCAGCCGCGAGCGCACATGGACTTGAATGCGCCCC
>CAZFJJ010000185.1:0-3945 GCA_964519075.1 uncultured Lachnospiraceae bacterium | reverse complement strand
TCTACGGATTCGATGATGTTAACGCCATGGTCGGAAATGCGCTCAAAATCGCCGACCTTTGAAAGTGCAAAGTGGACACTCCTGATGCGCGCATATGACTATTTCACCTACAAAAATCTCCCCAGCAGACAGGACACATCCCGTCCCGACGGCGGCGAGTGGGATATGGTCGGTTTCCAGAATTACAGTGCTTTAGAACCCAATTTCGTTGGAAATCACTTTAGCGGCGGATGCTTTCAGCAGTTCAAATATTGCTTTGACGGCATCGCAGAGCGCACGCCGAATCGACTGAGCGACGAGGTTTGCATGGTTCTTCGGGACTGCGTTTGCGGCAAGATCGATCTGCAGAAAAAGGAAATTTTGGATACATTGACCGCGTACGGTTATCTTCGTCGAGAGGGTGAGGAATATCTGCCCAACATCATAGTGCTTCGCGTGCACGAGATCAATCGAATTGTAACGGAATTCGACGATAATACCCGAGCCGAATTGTCTATGCTGGCAGATCAAGCAAAGGAGCTATGTGAAAAGCTTCACCGTCAAATCAGTGATATAATCATGGCAGATCTTCCGATTCGCATTGCAGAGGACGAACATCAGCACCGGACGGTTGTCGTACACTGCTATCACAGCCGCGGGTATGTGATGGCGGAAGCACTGCGAGCCGGTTGGCTGAAGCCTGCGGATGAAGTCAGCCCTGCCATCGGCGCACATCTCTTCCTCGTTTGACGAATACGCGCCCTTGACAAGCTCTCCAAAATCTGTTATAATAAATCCGTCCTTTCGGACGGATTTATTTGTTTTTGAGGTGAACTTATGCAACTGATTAATTGCCCTATTCATCCTACCCAGCCCGATCCCTATATCATCAAATCGGGCGGAAAATATTACATCTACGCCACCGGCGCGGACGGTGTGCACGGCTACTCCTCCGACACGCTCACCGGCGAGTGGAAGTACGAAGGTATCATCCTTACCCACAAGCACTACAAGGAATACTGGGCGCCTGCGGTGATCGAGCTGGAGGGGAAATTCTACCTCTACTGCTCCATCATCATCGACGAAGCTGAGCCTGATCCTGCCGATCATCATCACATCATGCACGTGGCGGTTGCGGACAATCCCATGGGACCGTTCAGCGAGCCGAGACCCATTCTGCCTCCCTTCTCTATCGATCCTCACGTGGTGCAGACCGAAGCGGGACTGTTCATCTACTACTCCACCAATCACTATGACGTGGATCGTGTGGGCACCTGTATCGTGGTGGATCGCCTGCTGGATCCCTTTACCCCCGAAGGCAAGCCAGTGACCGTGGTGGAACCTACTTTGGACGAGGAGATCTTCCTCCGTGACCGCTTCCAAGAAGGTCAGCACTGGCACACCATTGAGGGCGCGTTCTACTTCGCCGAGGGCGATTGGCAGTATCTGATGTACTCGGGCAACTGCTACGAGAAGCCCACCTACTACGTCGGCTACGCCCGCGCCAAGACCAACGAACAGGATCTGACCAAGGTGAAGTTTGAGAAGTATCCCGACGCGAATACCTATCTCCCCGTCCTGTCTGCAAACGAGTTTGAGGAAGGCACCGGACATCATTCGATGATCTTTGAGAACGGACGGTGGTACGCCGTCTACCACGGCAGAGACTACGGCGCCGAGGACTCCACCGGCGAGCGCAGAAACGCGCGGATCTGCAAGATCAACGTAGAAGACGGTCTGCTGACCGCCGAGCGCTATCCCGACAGGCTTGGATAAATGCAAAAACCACCCCGCTGGGTGGTTTTTGCATTTATCCGTTATCTATTCTGCATCAGTCCTCTTTGGGGGAGTACATCCAACAAGTACCATCCAAACAAAGTTTGCTTCTATGACTGTCGATTCGAAGGTCAGCTCCGTCGTCTTCGTAATGCGAACAATTTGGACATTTGGTAGAAACAGCTTCTTTTAGTCCAGCGTCGTATTCCTCGCGGGAGAGGATTGTTGCTTCGATTTCAACGACTGATTCGATCTTGCCGACATTCACATATACGGTAGCTACATCGCTTTCAATGAAATACGGCGAAACGCAATTCTCCTCATTCAGACGAATCAACCGTACAAACGTATGGTACTTCTCGTTCAGGTACTGCAGCATACCGTCGAAGGACGCAACAGTTTCGGGGTAATAGTAATATTCGGAGTCGATTTTTAATATTTTCATGTCATTCACCTTCAACTTAGAACTGAAATTCGCCTATTTTTTATTTTCACGCAACAGGGACAGTCGCTGCGAAAAAATCTGTGTACGAAAATACAACGTATTAGGATGCCATTTTCACAATTCTGTGATATAATAAGTTCAATCCAACCATTTGGCGATTTTTCAGCTTAACGAAATGCAAATATTCGCCAAATGTTATCTTCAAAACATAAAATGCACGTGTTAAAATAAAGATACAAAAACAAAGGGGGTCAATGTATATGAGTATTGGGAAAAACATTGCAAAATATAGGAAAGCTTTAGGTCTTACACAAGAAGAATTAGGAGTTAAACTTGGTGTTACTAATCAGGCAGTTTCAAAATGGGAGGTGGACGTTTCCCATAATTAAAGATACTGTAGCCGAATCAATCCGAACAATACATTGCTTACATTCCCCAAAACAAGTACCTCCAATAGAGTGCTCGGTTAATCACAGCAATTTACTAAATCTTTTTACAAGCGAAGCTAAAGGATCCTACAGGTGAAGTTAATCACCGGTAGGACCCTTGTTTTTTTACGGAATATTTTACGTTTGTATCGATTGTTCAGAAATATTATCAAAGTTTGATTTGAACATCATGCCATCATCAAAATCAAATATTACAAGCTCTGTAGAATGTTCCTCACTATAAAGGAATCCTTCATTCGCAATATAGTAGAAAACATATTGAGAGCCCTCAGATAAAAACAAGGTAAGCACATCATCTTCCAAAGTATATTCTCCGGTTAATGCAGAGGAAAAATATGCCTGTTGGGTCATAGAGAAGGAGCCGTCTTTATATAAGCAAAAGAATGGCCCTTCATCAGACCTATAAAACAGTTGTTCGCCATTATCAATAACATCGTCATCATTATCTACACCATTATCGTTGTTAAAATAATCCTCCAGCTCGGCGATGGTAAAGCTACTGCCCTGATTGGAAATACTGGTAGAGCTGACGACCTTAATGTTCTGATCGGCACGGTAGCCGCCATTCTGCGCACTTCTGCACTCGAACGCAAATGCCTGCCCCTCTGCATCCATGTCAATATAGAACCCGTAGTTTTCCTGCTCGAAGTTCTTAACGATGTTGAAGCCCTCCACGTATTTATGGGTAGAGAAATCCCACATCCAAGCGCCGTTTTCTCCGTTCAGACTCCAACCGTTTGACAGACAGGAGAAGAACTTCTCTCCGTTGCGGAAGGTGATAAGGCTATCGCCCCAAATGCATTCCTCGGTGATCACAACGTCAACCAGACCAAGCCCAAGTTTAGATGCCAGGAAACCGTTCTCGTCGGTCAGCTCGATCTGGAACATACTGACCTTGTTGATAAAGAAGGGCTCATTAGGGTCCAATTCATAATAATAAATATCCTCGTCGGAATCCGTGTTGCCGGGATCATTCGGTGTAACAGGAGGACCTTCGGTTATGTCAGGACCGGTGGTATCCGGTGTAGGAGGTGCTTCTTCCCTGTCCTGTCCGGCACCGTTTGCCAAAAGGACAATTTCAAAGCTTCCGCCGGTCATACTCTGTTTCGATACTGTCGGTGTTCCCGTTATCGTACGAAGCGCTGCAAAATAATTCAGTTTGTCAAGGCTGTTGATCTTCAGATCAATGACCTCACCCGGAACAGGCGGGTTCAACGACTGTGATCCCTGTTCCTTGCTTGGCGGATTCTGATCCTCCTCAGGTCCGGAAGAGATCTGCGGTGACATACAGCCCGT
>CAZFJJ010000184.1:0-3957 GCA_964519075.1 uncultured Lachnospiraceae bacterium | reverse complement strand
TTCATCTTCTCGTACAGGTCTGGGTAGTAGTCCTTCATCCACTCCAGGTGCAGGGCAGAGGACTGGATGAACTTGTACTCGGGGTATTGCTCCATCAGCTTGACTACGTTGGAGTAGGTGCGTGCGCACTTGCGGATGGTCTCGGACACCGGCCACAGCCATGCGGTATCCATGTGAGAGCTGCCGATCATACCGATTCTGCCGCGGGTGGTCTCGGCAGGGGCGTGGGCAAGGACGGTCTGCAGATGCTCGCGGCACTTGACAACGGAAGCGTGAACTGCGTCCATATCGTAATGAGCGGGATACTGGATGATATCGGCAAAGACCTCCTCCAGCACCGTCTGTGCGCGGTGGCGCAGGAAGTTCTCGGCGGAGAGATTCTTGGCCATCTGCAGAACGATGTTCAGATCGAATACGAAATTGTAGATCTCCTCGTCCACGGTGCAGATATCGATGGAGCGGAAGGTCTTCATAAAATCGGCGTCGTTTGCCACGGGAGTCTCGCTGCCGTAGTGGAGATAGGGGTGGCAATCCACGCAGAAGTGGTGGGCGTAGCACTCGAACGCCAGATCAAAGGTCTCGCCTTCCTTGGCGCAGTCGGTCAGCAGCTGCGCGGAGTGCATGATGCCCATGTAGTCGCCTTTGCTGTTGAAGATGCCGTCGGGGATACCGTTCTTAAAGAAGAGGGTCTCGTAAGCATCGGTGTGGGGGATCACGTAGAGCTTCTGTCCTGCCAAAGATGCAGGAACGGTATAGCTGCCCGTGATCCACAGGTTCATATACTCGCCGCCCCAGCGGTCACCGGAGGAGAGAGGGCTCAGCCCTTCGGTGGGAGGAGTGCGGAAATGCTCCTTGGTGGATAGCCCCATGGGAGAGGGCAGGGTGTCGGCCTTTTGGTACATCAGGTTGGCGTAGATCTTGTTCAGATTCTCCAGCTTACCCAGTACGCGGTTTGAATATCTTTCGTATATCATCGTGATAACCTCCTTGGGAATACGAATCGTTGCTCTCATTATACAGTTTTTGCGGCCTTCTGTCAACATTTTTTTGAAAGTTCCGTAATAAACGCACCATATAAAAAAACTATGCAATCATTTGTCGTTTTTTTTCACAAACTGAAAATAAGTTCTTGACATTTGGCGGAAAATTTGATATAATCACATTATTCATTATCTGATCGCAGCAGACAGAAATCATTTCGCACCCACGGAGGAGATCCCCATGATCAATATTGCGATACTCGGATTTGGCAAGGTAGGCAGCGGTGTTGCCGAGGTTATTTCCAGAGGCTATAATCTGATTTGTAAGGAAATCCAGGATTCCATTCGAATTAAATATATTCTCGACCTGCGGGATTTCCCCGGCAGTCCTTATCAGGATCTGGTGGTTCACGACATCAACACCATTCTGGAGGACCCCGAGGTCAAGATCGTGTGCGAGACCATGGGCGGCACCAAGCCTGCGTTTGAATACTCCATGGCTTGTCTGCGTGCGGGCAAGAGCGTAGTCACCTCTAACAAAGAGGTGGTTGCCAATTTCGGCAATCTGCTCTGCGATGCAGCCCGCGACAACGGCGTGCGTTATCTGTACGAAGCCTCGGTGGGCGGCGGCATTCCGCTGATCCGTCCCATCAAGACCGCGCTGGCGGCCAACGAGATCTACGAAATCCACGGCATTCTCAACGGTACCACTAACTATATTCTCACCGAAATGGACAAAAAGGGAAAGAGCTTTGACGAAGCACTCGCCCAGGCGCAGGCGCTGGGGTATGCCGAGCGCGATCCCCGCGCAGACGTCAACGGTGACGACGCCTGCCGCAAGATCTGTATTCTGGCGGCGCTTGCATTCGGCACACTGATCTCTCCTTCTATGGTCAGCTGCGTGGGCGTTCGTAATATTACCCAGACCGACGTAACGATTGCCAAGAAGTTTGGCGGTGCGGTTAAGCTGATCGGCAGTACCAAGCGTCTGCCGGACGGCACCATTGACATCCGCGTATCTCCCTGTTTGGTTACTCCTCAAAATCCCGTTGTAAACGTGGACGACGTATATAACGCGATCCTAGTGCGTGCGGCATCTATCGGGGACGTAATGTTCTACGGCCCCGGCGCTGGCAGCCTGCCCACCGGATCGGCAGTTCTGTCGGATATTATGGACATTGCCAAGTATCTGAAAGCTACCCAGCCTGTTCAGGAGACTTGGGAGTGCGGAGATTCCAGCATGGTTTGCGACGAAGAGACTACCCCCAATCAGTATTACGCGGCGGTCGATCTGTCCCCCGAGAAGCTGACGCCCTATTTCCAGAATGCAGAGATCCTGTATACCGAAGACGGTCTGACCGCTTTCCTGGTTCACGGCATCTCTCGTAAGTCCTTTGATTTTGCGCTGTCTGCGTCCGGGGCTGAGGTGTTTTCCAAGCTTCGTGCACTTTGAGCAAAATAGCAACGGGTAACGCAGTCTACCTCGTTCAGCCGGTGCAGCAGAGAGGGCAAATGGAAAATAATCATTGCCGCTACTGCAAGGTCGGATAACAGCCACATCAGCTCGCCCGAAGAGACCGAACCGAATATTGCCATCAAGCTGTATGCCGTTGCATACAGCTTTTTGCATATCGTACCGTGACGCCGATCGCGTACAAGATAATCGAGACAGGTTTTGCCATAGTGTGACCAGCCGATCATGGTAGCCGTTGCAAAACAAAAGACCAATAGCGCCAGGATCGGCGCGGCAGCCTTCCCAAGCGAGACGGAAAAGGCGGCGATCACCAGCTCCATGCCGTCAAGCTCCGGAAAGCGGTCGATTCGGATCAGAAGCACGAACGCGGTAAGAGAGCAGAGAATCATGGTATCTGCAAAGACCTCGAAGATGCCGAAAAAGCCCTGTCGAACGGGGCTGTCGGTGTCGGCCTCCGCGTGTGCCATGGGAGCGGTGCCGCAGCCTGCCTCGTGGGTAATGAGCCCGCGGGAGATTCCCGCACGGATCACGCGAGCCAGCAATAGGCCGCCCGCGCCGCCCAGCGCTGCTGAAGGCGAAAATGCGGATCGAAAGATCGATGCCAGCACGCCGGGGAGCGCGCCGATCTCTTTGCCGATAGCAAAGAGGCATAAACCGACGTAAATTGCGCAGGTCAGTGGAATCAGGTAAAGCGTCACCGAGGATATTCGGGAAAAACCGCGGCATATGACCCCATATAGCAGGCCGGCAAGTAAAATACCGCAGAGGACGGGGGGGAGTGCAAACGCCTCCTCCATAGAGCGCGCTACCGTTTGTGCCTGCATGATATTGCCCAGTGTGAAGGATGCGAAGAGGCAGAGCAGAGCGAAGATCGCCGCCACCCGAGGGCTGCGCATATAATACATCGCTCCGCCGATGAATCCGTTTCCCTCGACCCTTCGATAGCGGATGGCAAGCACCACTTCCGCGTATTTGACGAGCATCGACAGCAAAGCCCCCAGCCACATCCAGAAAACCGCGCCCGCCCCTCCCGCGGCGATGGCAGAGGCGACGCCCGCGATATTGCCCACGCCCAGCGTACCCGCAAGTGCAACGGTCAGTGCTTTTACCGAGGAGAGCAGATCTCCCGATTTTTGCGGGCGAATGAGATCTGCTGCTGCACGCAGTGGGTGACGGAGGAAGGATCGCCCCAATCTGACCGTGCATACGACTCCGGTAATCAACACCAAAGTCAGCATGACGGGGGAAATCAGCAGCTCGTATACACTTTGCAAGAGCGACATAGGCGCACCTCCGGACGAATGTGGTATATTCAATTTATGTTCGATCTGCTACGGTCAGAACTCCACGGACGGCGGATGAACGAATTCGTTAACATGTGGACAGAGTGTTAATAATATGTTAATTATGCGTCTAAGGGGTTGTATTTTTTTGGAATATAGATACAATAATATGTGTGGTTTAGCACTCTGGTTGTTCGAGTGCTAATTGCAATATGAATAC
>CAZFJJ010000183.1:0-3961 GCA_964519075.1 uncultured Lachnospiraceae bacterium | reverse complement strand
CGTTCGTGCGTTTGGTACGAGGTGAGGAATGGCGAAATTGCTTCATTGCGGGCGATTGGCGAATCGACCCCGCGCGTTATATCGTTTGATAATCTATGTTCATATAAAGGAGAACATCACATGAAATACGGTATTCAACTTTACAGCGTCCGCGATAACACCCCCAAGGATATGGAGGGCACCCTCCGCGCTCTTTCCGAAATGGGCTACGAGACGGTGGAGTTTGCAGGCTTCTTCGGTCATTCCGCAGAAACCGTCAAGGGCTGGCTGGACAAATACGGTCTGACCGCCTCGGGCACCCACACCGGCTGGGAAGCACTCCGTGACGATTTCCACGGCACGGTTGCCTATCACAAGACCATCGGCTGTGACACCGTCATCGTTCCGGGTGCCGATCTGTCCACCTCCGAAAAGCTGGACGCTTTCATCGCATTCATGAGCGATGCCGCCGCCCGTCTGCAGAAAGAGGGTATCCGACTGGCGTATCACAACCATTCCCACGAGTTTCTTCCCTCCTCCTACGGCGCGATCACCCACGAGGAGCTGCAAAATCGCACCACGGGCGTTGCCTTTGAGATCGACACCTATTGGGCGTACCACGCCGGCAAGGATCCCGTGGCCATTATGGATAAGCTCTACGGCGAGGATCGCCTACCGGTGATCCACATCAAGGACGGACTTGCCGACGGTAGCGGAAAGCCGCTGGGCATGGGCACCGCTCCCGTGAAGGCGGTCTGGGAGACCGCCAAGCGCATGGGCGTTCCCATGGTGGTGGAGAGCGAGACCCTCACCCCCGACGGTCTCACCGAGGCGAAGATCTGCATCGACTATCTGAAGTCGCTGGAGACCAAGTGAAGCGCGCCCTTCTGTGCTGCGCCGCAATCGGTGCGCTGGCACTTTTGCTGATCGCCTGCAAGAGCGTCGCCGAGTCCGCCAAGACCACCGCCGCAACGAAAGCGAAAACCGACGGGACGCACTCCTCCGCCGTCAATTCCTCCGTCACCGCCTCGCAGGGCGGCGAATCCACGCCGAAGGAAGGCTCTTACGAGACCATCTCCCCGGAGCGGGCGAAGTCCGAGATGGATGCGCTGACTGCTGAAGGCAAGCCATTCGTTCTGCTGGACGTGCGTCGCTCGGACGAGTATGCCGCTTCCCACATCGAGGGCGCGCTTCTCCTCCCCAACGAGGAGATCGGCACCGAGCGGCCGGACGCACTGCCCGATCTTTCGGTTCCCATCTACATCTACTGCCGCTCGGGCAGACGGAGTCTGGAGGCGGCCAAGAAGCTGGCGGCGATGGGATATACCGTCTACGACTTCGGCGGGATCATCGATTGGATATACGGGACGGTGTGAGAAGCGTTCGCCTGCGCAAACCGTTAGGGCGGGCGGATATGGAATCCACCCCTACAGGGTGTGGGCGAACATACCGACTAAATTCGTAGGAGCCATTTGAACGAACGGAGGGTGCGCGCCCCTACAGGGTGTGTACGAATGGCGTTCGTGCCCCCGGCCAACCGTTCGACGGGACATCACGGGCACCGTTCCGCGCCATTGCTCCCAATCATCCTCAAAGGAGACTTTATGAAAATCACCACCTTAGGCTATCTCATCCACGGCGATTCCTTCCTGATGCTCCACCGCACCAAAAAGGCCAACGATCCCAATCACGCCAAATGGATCGGCGTGGGCGGACACGTGGAAAACGGTGAGACCCCCGATGAATGCTTCCTCCGCGAGGTCAACGAGGAGACGGGGCTGACCCTTCGCTCGGCAAGACTGCGGGGCATCGTCACCTTCATTTCCGACGAGTGGGAGGACGAGCTGATGTTCCTCTACACCTCCGACGATTATTCGGGTGAGCTTTGCGAATGCGACGAGGGCGAGCTGGCGTTTATTCCCACGGATCGCATCCTCACCCTGCCCCTCTGGGAGGGCGACCGCATCTTCCTGCGGGCGCTTTTGGACGACGCGCCCTTCTTCACCTTAAAACTCAAATACCAAGGCGAGCGCCTGACCGAATCGGTGCTGGACGAGTCGCCGCTATGACGCTAAAAACGAAAGGATTTTTGTGAAATGAGCAAGATCATTGGAAATTCCCTGCCGAATATCCCCTGGCAGGACAAGCCCGAGGGCTGCAACGAGCCGGTCTGGCGATACTCGGAGAACCCCATCATCGGACGGCATCATTTCTTCAAGGCGAACAGCATTTTCAACAGCGCCGTCGTTCCATTTGAGGACGGCTTTGCCGGCGTGTTCCGCTGTGACGACAAGGCAGTGCGGATGAACCTTTTCGCAGGCTTCTCCAAGGACGGCATCCACTGGGACATCTCCGACACCCCCATCGTAATGGAGGGCGAGGCAGACGTGACCCGCTTCGAATACCGCTACGACCCCCGCGTCATCTTCATCGAGGATCGCTACTATATCACTTGGTGCAACGGCTACCACGGCCCCACCATCGGTATCGCCTACACCTTCGACTTCAAGACCTTCTACCAGCTGGAGAACGCCTTCCTGCCCTACAACCGCAACGGCGTCCTCTTCCCCCGCAAGATCGGCGGCAAATATATGATGCTCTCCCGTCCCAGCGACACGGGACACACCCCCTTCGGTGACATCTTCCTCTCCGAGTCTCCCGACCTGACCTACTGGGGACGTCACCGCCACGTCTTCGGTCCCGCACCCTTCGATCAGTCGGCTTGGCAATGCACCAAGACGGGTGCAGGGCCCTGCCCCATCGAGACCGACGAGGGCTGGCTGCTGATCTACCACGGCGTTATCACCACCTGCAACGGCTACGTTTACCGCATGGGCGCGGCGATCTTGGACATCGACGAGCCTTGGAAGGTGAAGTACCGCACGCAGTTCTACATCCTCGGCCCCGAGATGCCCTACGAGCAGAACGGCGACGTGCCCAACGTCACCTTCCCCTGCGCGGCGCTCACCGACGCCGACACCGGCCGCATCGCCATCTACTACGGCTGTGCCGATACCGTCACCGGGCTCGCCTTCACCACCGTGGACGAATTGGTCGAATACACGAAAAAATACAGCTTCTGATGCAAACCGACTATGCCGCCGGCATAGTCGGTTTTGCGTGGGGATACGAACGGCATCTTCTGCCTCATACGCTTCCCGAATAATGCAGGGACAAATTCCATATCCGCCCGCCTCCGAACGCCTGCCGACCGACTCACACTCCGTGTGAATCGGTCGTTTTTTACAGGAACAATCCCGCTCGGCGGGATCGGGAATGGACTGCCCGTGGGATCGTTCCCCCATACCAATCCGTCCTCGTTGACTCGCCATATCAGTTCTTCCAAAATTATGCAATCTTCTTGTTGAAGTTGCACAAATTTCAATGTCGCCTTTTGTACAATAACGCCAAATCAGAGATTGTGAAAAAGTTTTCAAAAATCCATTGACAAATCAAAAAAGATGGCTATAATATGGGTGCAAAGGAAAATTACACTTTCCTGAGCACGCGAGGGAACTTTTTGAATACTATACGCCTTCGCGTAATGCTATCCATGAATGGAGGAAGAAATTATGATCTGCAATCACAAATATCTGTACAAAATCAACCTGGAAACCGGTGCAGACGTAGCCCGCTTCAACCGCATCTGCTCCCATATGGACGGTAAGGTTATGCTGGTCAGCGGCGACAAACGCCTCAACGCCAAGAGCTTTCTGGGCGTGCATCTGGCAAGAATGGCTTGGGACGAGATCTTCGTCGAAAGCGACAACGATTGCTACTTCGAGCTGCGTGACTTCATGGCTGACTAAGCCCCGGCTCACCCCTTCGTATCTTTCAGAGACTATCTCACGGTAGTCTCTGTTTTTTTGTGTTACGCTGATCTCCATTTCCATTTTGATAATGATTATTATTCCTATTTATGAATAATTTGTAAGAAAAAAAGAAAATGCGCCAATTTGCTTGACAAATCATCTGATTCGTG
>CAZFJJ010000182.1:0-3980 GCA_964519075.1 uncultured Lachnospiraceae bacterium | reverse complement strand
ACCACGCCCGATAAGGTTCGTGAGATTATGAAGATCGCGCTGGATCCCGTTTCGCTGGAAATGCCCATTGGCGAGGAAGAGGACAGCCATCTGGGCGACTTTATCCAGGACGAGGAAACGCCCGCTCCCTCCGACGCGGTGTCCCAGACCATGCTCCGCGAGCAGCTGATCGAGGTGCTCCATACCCTGACCCCCAGAGAAGAGCAGGTGCTGATCCTGCGATTCGGCCTCAAGGACGGCAAGATGCGCACGCTGGAGGAAGTGGGCGAGGAATTCCACATCACCCGCGAGCGAATCCGTCAGATCGAGGCGAAGGCGCTCAGAAAGCTCCGTCATCCCAGCCGCTCCAAGCGTCTGAAGGACTACCTGGATCCGTAAGCCTTTCATAATTTGCAGTTTCTTCAAAAAAATCGTTATTCTGAACAAAATGACGACGATTCTATTTAGCAAAGCGACCAAAATTGGTGTCAAAATCACCAAAACAAGACTCTATAATTTGTCTAATGTGTGCAGTCGAACTGTGAATTCAATTGCTTTTTGACGCATTTTGATCGGCGATTCGAATTCGGCTTTCGAAATTTGCCTTGACAGACGAAAGGGTTTGTAGTAAAATATGTTTATGTAACGAGGTTGCAAACGTAACATTGCAAAGCAACATCAAAATTAGGAGGATTCCCATGAAAAAACGACTGCTCAGCCTGGTTCTTTGTCTTGCCATGCTGCTGCCTACCCTGGTATTCTTTACATCCTGTACCGAGGAAGACGAGACGGATTACGGTACCATCAAGCCCATGACCGTCGTCATTGCTATGATGACCGATGAAAAAACGACCGAAGCAGGTATCGCGGCTGCTGAAAAAGCACTGAACCTGATCTCCGAGAGCAATCTGAATACCCATATTGAACTGAAGCTCTTCACCGAAGAGGAGTACTACGCTGAATTAGAGAAGGCGTTGCTGGCGAGAAACGAAGCAGTGCTGAACGGCGATCAGTCTACCTCTTTGGGTGCGGTTGACGACGTAACCTTCGACGAAGAAAAGAACCGTGAGGTTACCGCATATCCCGAAACCTATGAGAATCAGATCGACATCTTCTACGTTGGCGATAAGGCTAAGCTGGAATCCTACCGTTATTGGTTGGTGGACGGCGCTACCCAGGAGCAGTTCGAGGAGGATCCTTACGACGATTCTCTGTACTACTCTCTGGTCTCGGTTCTTGACGATTCTCTGTCAGACTCCGCGCCCCTTCTGTCCAAATATCTGTCTACCAATCTGCTGAATGCAGGCAAGGTATACATCAAGAACGAGGGTGAGCTTTGTGCGATCCCCTCCAACGCTATCTACAACGACGCTGAGTATATGCTGGTTGACAAAAAGTATTTTGACAAGTCTGCATATAATATTGACGAAGTTACCGGTCTGACCTCGCTGGAAAACTTCCTGATCGACTTCGTTGCCGAGAATCCCGACGTTCAGCCTATTTATAATACCGGTTCGATGGGCTTTGTCAGTCTGACCGGTAAGAATTCCGTGATTTCTCAGTACGTTGCTGCCGGTACGCTTCCCGAGGCGGTCGGTCTGGAGCCCAAGACTATGCTGTCAGCCGCAGCTTTCCGCAGTCTGCTGCTCTCTATGCAGAAGTATCTGCCCCTCAGCAGCGCTACCGAGAAGCCCGTGTCCGGCAGCGTTATTCCCGAAGATCGTCTGAACAACGGCAGTTTCGCGGTTGGCTTCGTAACGGCTGATACCGAAGAGATTCAGGCGTACGAAGACAATTATTACGTCATCGAAACCAATAAGGCCGTCATCACCAGCGAGCAGGCTTGTGGCAATATGTTTGCGGTTTCTGCGTTCACCTCTGACGTTGACCGTTGCCTGGAAGTCATCAATATGATGCAGACCAATCGCGAGTTCCATAACGCATTGGTTTACGGTTCGGAGAACGTTACCTACACCGTTAACGAGACTACCGGTTTGATTGAGCGCGAGAAGTCCGGCGATGCCGTTTATATGATGGATATCAACAAGACCGGCAACTTGTTCATTACCGAGCGGAATTCCGATATGACCGAGGAAGAATTGAAGTACTCCGAAAACGATTGGGCACTCGCTAAGGCGGCTTCCCGTCACGCGTACTTCAGCCCGTACATCGGATTTACACTGCAGGTGTTCGACGGTGAAAACGATACGAATCTGACTAACCCCAATAACCTGCCCACTACTGCCGAGGTTGACTATCTGGAAGCGCTGTACAACGAATTGATGATCGCTGTCTTTGAATACGACGTGGTAACGAACGGAGGATACAGCTCGTATTCCTCTTATTTGGATGCGCTGGAAGCTGCTTTCCGTTCTATGACCTTAGGTCAGTCCTGGTATGACGCGGAAGAACCTTCCACCGATGAAGATGCCTCTAACGAAGATGCTGCCGTTGCCGCAATCAATGAAGAGGAGACTACTACCGGCGAAGAGCCTACTACCGGTGAAGAAACCACCACCGGCGAGGAGCCTACCACCGGCGAGGAGCCTACTACCGGCGAGGAGCCTACTACCGGTAATGCGCCTGTTGACGAAGAAGTGTCTATGGCGGATTCCAAGGTCGTTGCTTCTCAGCTTGTAGCTACTGCCGGTCAAAAGAACATCTACAGACAGTTCCTTGACTGGAGAAAGCTCCGCTTCGTGGCTACCTCTTGATGCCTCGATTGGATTTGAATTTCCTTAAGAGGGAGACCGTTTGGTCTCCCTCTTTTCTGCGGAAACGAGTCGATTTTGTGCATATTGTGAAAAATGTGCATCACAAATTCGTATATTTGCACAGAAGTTGTGCAATACATAGATTTTTCGGTCAATGAAGATTTGCACTTGACATTTGATTGACAAGGTGTTATAATATAGCAGTCGAATGATGTGCAGTTATGTGAAGGCATGAAACCGGATGCCCGCACAGTCTTATACATCGTCGGATGATTACAAATGATCAACAAAAGAAGGAGGTGCCCACATGCCAACCTTTAACCAGCTGGTAAAGCAGGGCAGACAGAAGCCTGTATACAAGTCCAAGGCTCCTATGCTGCAGAGAGGTTTCAACACCCTCGACAACGTGCCTACCACTCAGAGCGCTCCCCAGAAGAGAGGCGTTTGCACGAAAGTAGCAACCACTTCTCCTAAGAAGCCTAACTCCGCACTGCGTAAGTTTGCAAGAGTAAAGCTGACGAACGGTCTGGAAGCAACCGCGTATATCCCCGGTATCGGTCATAATCTGCAGGAACACTCTGTAGTTCTGATCCGTGGCGGACGTGTACGTGACCTGCCCGGTGTTCGTTACCACATTATCCGCGGTACGCTGGATACTGCAGGCGTTGATGCCCGCAGACAGAGCCGTTCCAAGTACGGCGCAAAGAGACCGAAGAAGAAGTAATCTCGGTCAGGGTAGAAGAGAAGAGAAAAAAATATCGTGAGTGCAACTCGGACGTTTGTTGATAGATTTGTAATATCTGACAGTCCTTGCACATACGGGAGAAATCTTTCGAGTACCTGTGATATCATTTTTTATGAAGGAGGGACGTACAGTGCCTAGAAGAGGACAAATTTCCAAAAGAGAAGTATTGCCGGATCCTATGTACAATTCTCAGCTTGTTACTAAGCTGATCAATAACATTATGTATGACGGCAAAAAGGGAGTAGCGCAGAAGATCGTATACGATGCGTTTGCAATCGTAGAAGAGAAGACCGGTAAGAACGCACTTGAGGTGTTCACCGAAGCTCTCAACAACATTATGCCTTCTCTCGAAGTTAAGGCTCGTCGTCTTGGCGGTTCCACCTACCAGGTTCCTATGGAAGTACGCCCTGAGCGTAAGCAGACTCTCGGTCTGCGTTGGCTCAGAACCTACTCCAGAACCCGTAGCGAGAACACCATGGCAGAGCGTCTGGCCGGCGAGATCATGGACGCGGTCAACAATATGGGCGGCGCCGTCAAGAAGA
>CAZFJJ010000181.1:0-4007 GCA_964519075.1 uncultured Lachnospiraceae bacterium | reverse complement strand
CACCTTTTTTGGTAACTCGGCTATTTTTTTTTGCGGGGCTTAGTGCAACAGCCCCATTTCCGGTCAGATTCGTTTGCGTTGATCCAGATAATTCTGCAGGATGATCTCCGCAGACAGCGTGTCCACGGTATTCTTGCGCTTTTTGCCTCGGGTGTCGGTAAAGCTGAGGATGGTGTGCGCCTGCATGGTGGTGCAACGCTCGTCAAACAGCGTCACGGGCAATCCCGACGCCCCTCGGAGCTTTTCAGCAAAGGCTTCCACCTTCTGACTCCGCTCGCCGCGGGTGCCGTTCATGTTGACCGGGTTGCCCATGACGATCTCCGCCACCCCGTGGGTGCGGATGGCGGCAAGGATCTGCTCCAGCGCTTTTTCCTCGGTATAGGCGGTAAAGGTGCCGATCCCGCTTGCCAGGAAGCAGGATTCATCGGACAGCGCCAGTCCGGTGCGGACGTCGCCCAGGTCGATTCCTAAAATTCTCATAATCGTTCTCCTCAGATCTGCGATCCCCAGTAGGTCGAGCGGCGCGCCTCGCGCACACCCTCCGACACCCGCTCCACGAAGGCGGCAACGTCGGCGACCGCTTCGCTACGGCAGAGACCGTTCAGCGGCTCGTGGCGCTCGTTGGGATACAGCTTGTAGGTGACGTCGCTGGCATCCACGTCCAGAAGCGCCTCGGCAATGGCGGGGACATCCTTGCCGTAGGCTCCCACGGGATCCACCGCTCCGCTCATCAGGAAGATGGGAAGTCCCTTGGGCACCTTCCCATACCATTCCTCCGAATTGACGAAGGACAGGACGGTGAACAGGTCGTAAAAGCCCTGTACGGTGAAAATGAAATTGCATTTGGGGTCGGCGCCGTATCGAAGCAGCTCATTCACGTCCGAGGTGACCCACTCGTGTCCCGTGGGCTTGCGATCCTTGGGCTTGAAGCGCTTATTATAACTGCCAAACGCCTGCTTATACACAAAAGGACTGCGGTAGTGGTCGCCCTTGCGCTTGGCAAGGTACTTGCAGACCTTCATGCCCAGCTTCAGGGGCTGACCGCCGGCCGACGTGCCCGACAGGATCAGACCGTCGATGCTGTCGGCGTGACCCATCAGATAGGCGCGGGCAAGGAAGCTGCCGAAGCTGTGCCCCAAAAGGATCGTGGGCAGAGAGCGGTACTTCTCCTTCATGATCCGATTCATGGTGGCAAGGTCGCGTACCAGATATAGATCGCCGTCGGCGGGGGCGAAATAGCCCAGCCCGTCGTCCGATTTCACCGAGCGACCGTGACCGATGTGATCGTTTCCGAAGACGATATAGCCCTGCGCACAGAGCAGGCGTGCCACCGTATCGTAGCGCTCCGCGTGCTCGCACATTCCGTGAGAGAGCTGGATCATAGCGGACGGCGGCGTGTCGGGCGTCCAAACGATATAGTGTACCGTGTCGGTGCCGTTGGAGGAGGGGAATATTCCCTCGGTTTTGATGATATTCATAGGGTTTCCTTACTTTTTCAGGGTCAGATCGTTGGTGCGGCAGTAGTCAAGGATTTGCTCTCGGGTGGCGATGGAGATGCCGCGATTCTCCCGCTGCAGACGAGCGCCGATGGCGGCAATGGTGCAGGCACGGCGGATGTCGCCGGTGAGGATATAGGCAGCCGCCAGCGCGCCGCCCTCGGTGTCCACGGGGCAGACCGTCTTACCGGGAGCGGTCAGCACGCCGTCGGGAGCGATGATATTGTGATACTTGCCGTCGTACACGAAAAATCCCTGTCCGGGCAGACGGATGACGTAATACTTGGACTGCACCCGCTTGGCAATGGCTACTGCCGCCCGCAGGCAGTTTTCCACGTTGATCTTGCCGCACATGGCCACCGTCTCGGCGGCAGTGCGGTCGATGATGAACAGCTCCACGGGGGGCAGCTGCTCCCAGGGCATACGGGAGTTGACGGGCAGAGCGTCCAAAAAGACCGACACGCCCTTGGCGTTTGCCATCCGAACCGCCTGATTCACCAGCTCGAAGGGCAGCTCGGTGGTCAGGTAAAAGCCGGCTGGAAAGCCGTTCAGCGCGGAGGAGATCTGTCCGATGGTCAGATCCTCGGCGGCACCGGGATAGACCAATCGGCGGGAGGCGTCGCAATAGGTCTCGTGAAGGAGGTACTCGATGCCCGTCCGCTTTTCGTGAGAGAACTTCAGGTACTGCACCTCCACCTGGTTTTCGGCGTAGAAGTTAAAGAGCCGTCTGCCCTCGGCGTCGTCGCCCAGCATCGCGCAAAGCGATGCGGTAGCGCCCAGTCTGGCGGCGGCAATGGCGGCGTTGCCCGCTCTTCCGCCTGGGCGGGTGAGATATTTATCCTCGGTCACGCGTCCGCCCAGATCAGGCAGAGCCGTTACGTGCAATATCGTTTCGGTGCAGGCGTAGCCTGCGATCGCCAGTTTAGGATCCACAAGGGTCACTCCATTTCATCACTTACTCTATTACTATTGTACCACATTCGCAAAGAACTTGCAAGTGTTTTTTCGGCAGACTTTTCTCAAAGGGGAGCAAAATCTGCCGAAAGTGCGCGGATTATTTCTTTTTGCGGGGATTTTTCGGAAACCAGCCCTTCTCAACCCGCTTCTCCTGATGGATGACCTCACCGATTCCCCAAAGGGCGGAAAAGCCGAAGACGGCAAGACCCGTGCTGATGACCTCCTGAGGACAGAACAGCGAGCCTGCGATGCAGGCAAGTCCAACGAGGACGAATACGGGAATACAGACCTTTTTCCCGAAATAGTATTCCCCTTTGATCACAATGGGATGCCAAATGCCAATAGAAAGAAATGCCAGTGCGCCGATAAGTACGCCATTGATGTACATAATAACTCCTTACGATTCCAAACAACGAGGAACGGCGTGCCGTTCCTCGTTGTCGTAATTATACGGTATGAATCTTCTTAGCGGGGTCGGAGTTTTCGGTGTCCAGCCCCAGCTTTGCCGCGCGACGGTTTTCGAAGAACTTGGTTGCCACCTGCTCAAACAGTGCGTAGCTGAGGACGTCTTCCTCCTGCTCGATATAATCTGCAGCCTTTTTGCGGATGGTGTCCAGCTCGGGGGCGATCAGGTCGGCGGGGCGGCAGGTGATGGGCTCGTCAGCACCAATGATCTTCTTCTGGAAGTCGGGATCTACGGGCATGGGGGTCTTACCGTACTCGCCCTTGATGACGCCCTTGAACTCCTTGGTGACCATCTTGTAACGCTCGCCCATGATGACGTTGTACACCGCCTGGGTGCCCACGATCTGAGAGGAGGGGGTTACCAGGGGAGGATAGCCTGCGTCGGCACGGACTCTCGGTACTTCCTCCAGCACCGCGGTCAGCTGATCCGACTTGCCTGCCTGCTTAAGCTGGGAGATCAGGTTGGACAGCATTCCGCCGGGAACCTGATAGAGCAGCGCGTTGGTATTGACCGCCAGCACCTTGGGATCCAGCAGTCCGCTTGCCAGATACTTCTCCCGAAGAGGCGTGAAGTAGCGGCTGATCTCGTCCAGCTTGGCAAGATCGAGACCGGTGTCGTAGGGCGTTCCCTGCAGAGCGGCTACCAGAGGCTCGGTGGCGGGCTGAGAGGTGCCCAGCGCCAGGGGAGACATTGCGGTGTCCACGATGTCACAGCCTGCTTCAATGGCTTTCAGCAGGGTCATGGAAGCAAGACCTGCTGTGGAGTGGGTGTGCAGCTCGATGGGCAGGTCGGGGAATTCCTTCTTCAACGCCTTTACCAGCACCTCTGCGTCGTAGGGCTTCAGAAGACCCGACATATCCTTGATACAGATGGAGTTGGTACCCATGTTTACCAGCTGTCGGGTATATTCAACGAAATACTCGGTGGTATAGCAGGGGCCGGTGGTGTAGGAGATGGCGACCTGCACGTGACCGCCCTCTTTGTTGGTGGCGCGGATAGTGGTCTCCAGATTGCGGGGATCGTTCAGCGCGTCGAAGATGCGGATGATGTTGATACCGTTTGCCACAGACTTCTGGACGAAGTATTCC
>CAZFJJ010000180.1:0-4012 GCA_964519075.1 uncultured Lachnospiraceae bacterium | reverse complement strand
ATCGACGGCTGTCTGGCCTCCGATTCGGTACTGCTGGGTGCGGTAGGCGGCCCCAAGTGGGACACTCTGCCCGGTCATCTGCGCCCCGAAAAGGGCCTTTTGGGCATCCGTGCCGCGCTGGGTCTGTACACCAACATCCGTCCTGCTAAGCTCTACGCTTCCCTGTCTGCAGAGAGCCCCCTCCGCGCCGATATTTCGGCAAAGGGCATCGACCTGGTGATGTTCCGTGAGCTGATCGGCGGCATCTACTTTGGTGAGCGCGGACGCTCCGCGGACGGACTCACCGCTTACGATACCGAGAAATACTCCACCTACGAGATCGAGCGCATCGCCCACGCCGCCTTCAAGGCTGCCCGTCTGCGCCGGGGGAAGGTCACCTCCATCGACAAGGCGAACGTGCTGGAATCCTCCCGCCTGTGGAGAGAGACCGTCCACAAGGTCGCCGCTAAGTATCCCGACGTGACCTGCGAGGATATGCTGGTGGACAACGCCGCTATGCAGCTGGTAAAGAATCCCGCTCAGTTTGACGTCATCGTCACCTCCAACATCTTCGGCGACATCCTGTCCGACGAGGCATCCCAGATCACCGGCTCCATCGGTCTGCTGCCCTCCGCATCCATCGGCGACAGCACCCGCGGTCTGTACGAGCCCATCCACGGCTCCGCCCCCGACATTGCGGGCACCGGTAAGGCGAACCCCATCGCCACCATCCTCTCCGCCGCCATGATGCTCCGCTACGCCTTCGCGCTGGAGACTGAGGCGCGCGCCATCGAAAAGGCCGTGGACGACGTCCTTGCCCAAGGTCACCGCACCGGCGACATTCTGGGCGCGTCTGCCGCAACTCCGCTGTCCTGCACCGAGATGACCGACAAGATCATCGAAGCGCTGGCGTGATCCATCCCTCTCCTTCCCCCTGCGGGTCATATGCCCGGCAGGGGGAAAAACTTTCCCCGGGATTTCAGCAACTTTTAGAATAACACGGATGATTCCATAAAAATCTTGTTCGTTCGTCCTTTTTACCAATTTCGCTCCATGAAATTTGTCTACAATTGCCTATACATTTTTGGTTAATTTCTATTGACCAAATTGGCTTTATATGCTATACTATTATAAATACTACATAGTGCAAGGCACTATTTTCACAAGGAGATGTTTCAATGAAAAAACTGATGAGTATGCTCGTGCTTGCTGCTATGCTGGCTGCCACCATGGCAAGCTGCGGCGGCGACGACACCGAAATCACCACCACTGCTACCCCCACCAACGACACGCCTGCAGCTACCACTACTACTCCCCAGGCTACTCCCCCTACTACCGTAACCAACGAGCCCAGCTCTATTGATGAAACCGAAACGCCCAAGCTTCCCGGCGACGGTCTGGATGAGTTGCTGGAAGGCTTGACCAAGGCCGAAGTTGATCTCAGCCAGCTGGGCGTTGTTGACTTCGATGCTTGGAACGACAACGAAAACCTGGAAAATCTGGACAGACTGTTCGACGGCATTAAAACCGAGGTTGACTTTACCACGGCCGGCTACGGAAAATGCGGCGGCGATGCTAAGTGGGGCGCAGAAGAGGGCGCATATTTCTACTTTGCTCTGACCGAAGCTGCTACCCTGAAGGCTTACGTGATCACCACCGGTAACGACAACCTGGATTACCCCGGCCGTAACCCCGTTGAATGGACGCTGTACGGCACCAACGACGCGGAAGCATTCGCCGCAGGTGCTGCTGCCGGTCTGAACAACAATCCTTCCGACGGCGACGACACCCGCGTGACCTCCACCGATATTCCCTTCGACGAATCCAAGTGGACCATGCTGGACTACGTATACGACGGCGGCATCGCAGAAGGTAACTTCCTGGAAAACGGCTACGAGATCGACGCCGATAAGCAGGGCGAATTCCTGTACTACGTATGGGTTCTGGGTTACACGCGGGACGGTAACTTCCAGGCTTGCGAGTTCGAGCTGTACAAGTAATTCCGATCTATTGATCAAACAAGAATACGACGTTTAGCGTGATGCTCCAAGCGGAGCATCACGCTAAACTGCGTTTGCCCTTATGGGCAAGGGCTGTCGGCTTCTCCTTGTGATGCGGCCTGCGGCAATGCTGTTGTGCCTTCGGCACAGTGGATCAACATCCCATCACTGCTCATCAATATGCGCAGCATACCGTCCCTTTTGCGTCAGCACGTACGTCACGAACGGAAAAAGAGAGAACTGCTCGGTATTTTCAAATTCACCGCGGAGAACATCGCACGTCGCCGTCTTCTTTGTTTGATTTGCGGAATAACCGACAAGATCATCGGAACGCCGGCGCAGGTTACGTTTGCCGAAGGAATTCCCAAAAAATGATCCAAACGGTCAAAAAGCCCCCCAAAATGCAACTTCTTTAATTATGCTTGAGATTGTTACGGGTATGATTATAAATTCATTGTTTTTTCGTCCTTTTGAACAATTCCGCTTTGTTAAATTTGTATAAAATTGCCTACCTGTTTTTTGGCAAATTCTCTTGACCAAATCGGAATAGTATGCTATAATATTCATAGCATTAATGATGCACAATACTATTTTCACAAGGAGATGTTCCCATGAAAAAACTGATGAGCGTGCTCGTGCTTGCTGCTATGCTGACTGCCACCATGGCAAGCTGCGGCGGCGACGACACCGAAACCACCACCACTGCTGCCCCCACCACCACTACCGTCGTGACCACCACTCAGGCTGCTCCCCCCACCACCAATCCTACCGACACTGATCCCAGAGAAGTAATCGAGACTCCTATGGTTGCAGGCGCCGGTCTGGAAGAACTGCTGGCCGGCAAGACCTCTCTGACCGCTACCAATAAGATCGATATGGAAACTCTGGCTGCCATTGGCTTCAGCACCTGGAGCGAAGCAAACGAGAACATTGACAGAATGTTCGACGGTATCGACACCGAGCTGGAATGGTTCTACGATGCAGACGAGAACGGCGATCTCACCATCCTCAAGGACGGCGCAGACCCCACCAACGAAGACGGCACCAAGCGCGGCGGCGGCCCCGGTAAGGTTGGCGGCGGCGTATCCAACCCCACCTACTTCTACTTCGGTCTGACTGAAGGCGCTACCATCACCGCTTACGTCCTCACCACCGGTAACGACAACATGGACTGGACCGGCCGTAACCCCGTAGAGTGGACTCTGTTCGGCACCAACGACAAGGATCTGTTCGAGGCTTGCTCTATCGACGGCGAGGAATTCGACGAGACCAAGTGGACTGAGCTGGACTACGTATACGACGGCGGTATCGTTGAAGCAAACTTTGCTGGCAACGGCTACGAGATCGACGCTGACAAGCAGGGCGAATTCCAGTACTACGTATGGAAACTGGGTTACACCACTTCCGGTAGCTTCCAGGCTTGCGAGCTGGAGTTCTACATCGGCTAATTCAAACACATCCCAAAATCGGCACTTCGGTGCCGATTTTTTTGTTGCCATTTCTCGCGAAAAACTTGACATTCCCTAAGAAAAAGCGTACAATAGAGGCATATCCATCCCGAGAGGTGTTCTATGACCGAAAAGCTCTACTATCAAAACCCCTATCTCTTCACCTTCACCGCAACGGTGCTCTCCTGCACTCCGCAGGGCGACGGCTACACGGTGGAGCTGGATCGCACCGCTTTCTTCCCCGAGGAGGGCGGTCAGTACGCCGACACGGGACTGCTTGCAGGCATCGCCGTTTGGGATGTGAAGGAAAAAGACGGCGTGATCCTCCACACGCTGACCGCACCGCTCTCGGTGTGCAGCGAAGTGGTAGGACGAATCGAAGAGAAGCAACGGCTGCGCAAGATGCAGAACCACACGGGCGAGCACATCGTGTCGGGGCTGTTCCACTCGCTCTACGGCCTCTCCAACGTGGGCTTCCATCTGGGGCACGACGACGTGACCATTGATCTGAGCGGTGAGCTGACCCGCGCCGATCTCTGTCGGGTGGAATATCTTGCCAACGAGGCGATCTGGAAGAATCTCCCC
>CAZFJJ010000179.1:0-4016 GCA_964519075.1 uncultured Lachnospiraceae bacterium | reverse complement strand
TCCCCCAGTCACGCTACGCGTGCCAGCCCCCTCCCGGAGGGGGCCTTGGGGCGCGGAAAAGAAATCTTTGCAGGGAACTAAAATTTCGCGAAGGTAAGCACATAAGGCTCCCTCCGGGAGGGAGCTCCCGCGAAGCGGGTGAGGGAGAAGGCGTGCACGTACGGTCTGCGCCGACCGTTCCCTTGGTGCAGACCGTTCGGACGGATGCGCAATGCGCGCCCCTACGGGGATGGTGCGTCCCGTAGGGGCGCGGGGATTTTGGCTTAGGCAATTCGTTTTTGACTTGTGCACAACAAGGAAGCGAGAGTATATCCTTCGTCCCGCATTCTCCTTCAGTCGCCTTCGGCGACAGCTCCCTCCCGGAGGGAGCCTTTTGTTTGTGCCAAACGAAAAAAAACGTTTTCTCGGTGAGGTTTTCGCCAGATTGAAAGAACCGAGACAAAAGCCTCGGTTCTTTCGTAATATTGAGTTTATGCTCTCTTCTTAGCAACTACTGCCATGCCCAGCAGAGATACTACGGACAGAGCCACCAGTGCCAGCGTTGCGTCGCCGGTCTTGGGAGACTCGTTGGTGGTGGGAGCGTCCTCGGTGGTGTCGGGAGCTTCGGGAGCCTGATAGCCGCTATCAGCGGTAGCAGCGGTAACGGTAACGGTAACGTTATCGCCAACAGTCTTCGCATAGCTATCACCGGTAGCGCCGTTGAGCAGAGCATTGCCGTCTGCATCAGTCAACTCGGTACCTTCGGTTACTGCGATCTCCGCGGTAAAGTCAGCAACAGTGCCGTCTACCTGATACGACAGACCGGAAACTGCACCTACGGTTGCATCAGGAGCGTCGATGAGGACGTTCTTCATCGTACCGGAGATGTTATCCTCGCCAACCTGCCACTCGCGAACGCCTACCAGACCGCCGACCATAGCAACGCCGGTAACCTTAACGGTAACGTTCTCCAGAGACACATTGTTCAGCGCGCCGCGGTTGGTTCTACCAACAACTGCACCTACGTTTACACCCTTGTCACCTGCGTACTGAGCAGACAACTCGGTGGCAGTGGAGTTAACGGTGATGATACTGTCCTTGATGGTCAGATCCTTGATTCTACCGTTGCCGGGGTCATTTTCCAGATTGTTTACCAACAGACCGTAGTCGCCCTGTGCGGTAGACTCAACGGTAACGGTCAGACCGGTAATGGTGTGACCCTGACCGTTCAGAGTGAAGGTAGCGTTCTTGATAGGAGTCCAAGCCTTGCCGGTCATGTCGATGTCAGCAGTGATCTTGATTTCCTGAGAGCCCAGGAAGTTTTTGCCGAACTTGTTGTAAGCGGTGGCCAGAGCGATCAGGTCGTCAGCAGTGCCGATTTCCTTGTAGTTGGTGCGCTTGCCGTCCTGCTCGTCGGTAACGGTAGCAGAAACTGCGTCAGCAGTAACGGTCAGTTTGTCAGTGCCAACTACGGTATAGGTGTCGTTTGCGATATCGTTTAGTGAACGCTTAACGGTAATCGCTGCATCCAGAGAAGTCAGCTTGAAGGTGTCGTTATGGATCGCGCCGATTACGATACCTACGTTTGCGTAGGGAGCGTCGATGGTAACGTTCTTCAGGGTAGCAACGATATCGGACTCGTAGCCCCAGGACTTGGAGCCCATCAGGGTACCAACGTAGCCCGCGCCCTCGTGAGTAATGGTGAGGCCGTCAACGGTAACGTTGGTGACGTTCGCACGGTCAGCGTAGCCTACCAGACCGACGTTACAGGAGTTGGAGCCGGTAACGGTGAGAGAGCAATCCTTCAGCTTGAGGTTGGTGATCAGGCCGTTGGCATTGTTGTTTGCCATCTTATTCGCCAGCAGACCAACGTTGCCGCTGCCGTTTTCAACGGTCAGATTCAGGTTGGACAGGGTGTGACCATCGAAGTCCAGGGTAAAGATCATTTCCGTAAAGGGAGTCCAGGTCTTACCGGTCATATCGATGTCGGCAGTAACCTTAACGGTTTCGCCTTTTTTGTAGTCTCTGCCTGCAGCGTTTGCGGCTTCAACCAGTGCTACCAGCTCATCTGCGTTGTCGATGGTGGTCAGATCCATCTCGCCTGCAAACATACTGAAAGCAGGGATCATGCACAGCAGCATAGCAGCTACCAGCACGAAAGAAAGTGTTTTCTTCATAGTTTTCCTCCTAAAAATCAAATCGGAATACTCCGATCCTTGTTATGTTTATTGTAACACACCGTTCACAATTTGTCAATCGCTTTTGATTCAATTCGACCACTTCATATTGCACAAATATTTTCTTGATTTTTTATGCAATATGCCATATCGCCTCCTTGTGATCCAATCTATTCGGATTTCGCAACGAAAATAAAAAATAATTTTCGATTTTTCGCATTTTCGAACATTTGTTCACAGTTTCGTTACAAATCTTTGCTAAACTATAAGCAAGCTATCATTACGATAGCATCGTTTCGCCATCACGGCAGAGAAAGGATCTCACCATGGAACCACTCACTTCCAAAGAGAAAGTATTTTACGATTATATTGCAGACGCCATCCACGCACAGGGCTATCCCCCCAGCGTGCGGGACATTCAGCAGGCCTTGAACATCAAATCCACCTCCACCGTTCACTCCTATCTCCAGCGTCTGGAGGAGAAGGGCTATATCCGCAAGACCGACCGCAAGAGCCGCTCCCTGCGGGTCAGTGATCCCACCCCCGCCTCCAGCGACGTCGCCCACGTTCCCGTGGTGGGCACGGTTGCCGCAGGTATTCCAATCCTCGCCGCCGAGAATATCGAGGGCTACGTGGACGTCCCCCTTACCCGCCGTTCGCTGAGAAGCAGCGATCTGTTCGCGCTTCGGGTCAAGGGCGAGAGTATGATCGGCGTAGGCATTATGGACGGCGATATTATCGTGATCAAAAAGGAAAACGTAGCCGTGAACGGCGAGATCGTGGTGGCGCTGGTGGGCGACGAGGCTACCGTCAAGACCTACTATCAGGAAAACGGACACTTCCGTCTCCAGCCCGAGAACCCCACCATGGCTCCCATCATCGTGGAGGACGAGCTGCTAATTTTGGGCAAGGTCGTCTCGGTGCATCGGTTATATTAAGGAGCGCCCATGAAGAAACACAATTCTCCCGCCGCAAAGCCGACCGCTCCCGCCGCGCTGTCCGATGCCGCTGTGAAAAAGCTGTCCCGGCTGACCGTCCTGCTGGCGCTGATCGCTCCCCTTTTCGACGCCGTCGTGATCTTTCCGCTGCGCCAGATCATCCTTGCCAACTCCTCAGGCACCGGAACCGTGTATCAGATCTTCTTTCAGGCCACCGAGCTGTTCAATCTGGCCGCATTCTTCCTGTTGCTGGCGTTGGCAGTCTACTGCGCGATTGCAGACTCTACTCAAACGCTGGGGCGCATTCTGGCGCTCCACGGGATCTCGTCGGTGTTCGTGGTAATCCTGCTGCGGCTGGCGATCTATTACCTACTGGCGTGGCTGGATTCGGTACTCTATCTTCCCTTTGACTTGTGCAATCAGACGCTGAGCTCGCTGACCAAGGACGGCAGCACCGAGATCGCTTATACCGCGCTGTCGCTGTTCATCGGTCAGGTGTTCCTGTTCGCCATTTTGCTGATCGCGTCGCTGATCGCCCTGCGGGGTCGGCAGAAGGCGATCGCCAAAGGTATTGATCTTGCCCCGCTTCGGCTGTACGAGCAGTTTGACGGCTCTCCCCTGCCCCGCGCACTGCGTCCCGGGCTGATCATTTACGCCGTGCTGGCGCTGGGCAATCAAATCGTGGACACCCTGCTGACCATCCTGAAGGCGGGTGCGCCCGACGGCTTCAGCTCGCTGATGACGCTGGTAGTGCCCTATTTCCTGCTGGCCATCTACTGCCTGCTCTGCTATCTGGTGCTGGATTACGGCACGCGATATATTGCAAGAGAGTGCGCAGTAATGTAGGAAAATCAATTAACGCACCTAAGGACCTGTCGCAAGTGGAAGTTTTTCCTATTTGCGACAGCTTTTTTAAGAAAAC
>CAZFJJ010000178.1:0-4016 GCA_964519075.1 uncultured Lachnospiraceae bacterium | reverse complement strand
GGTCAGGATCTTGGCTCTGAGGATCTCCGCCGCGATGGCGGGAGAGACCTCCAGCACGACCTCGGTGTTGCTGTTCACGTCATTCTGCATCAAGATCGTTCTGGCCTCGATCACGATGTCCACTACGTCGTCGGAATTGATGCCGAGTCTGGTGATCACGTTGTTCTCGGGACACTTGGAGTAGAGAGAGTAAACGTACTTGTCCGCCTCTTCTGCCAGCGCGCCTGCCGCTTCTCTCATCGCGGTCTTCATCAGATCGGGCTTTGCCTGCACGCGATCCACGTCGTCGATTTGGAAGCAGAAGGCCTTGGCGCGGTCGATGCTCAGCGTGACGGAGGTGCCCTCTGCCAGCGCTTCGGGAGCGTTCATGTCGGTGTCGGTAGTGTAATCGAACACGCTGATGGGGCCGATGGAATTAATTACCACGCTGTCACCCAGCGTACGGATGTCGCCCTCGAAGGAGCGGTTACAGTTCATGACCGCTACGTACTCCTTGTCCAGGGACTGGAGCAGAGTTTCGCTCCAAACGGTAGGAATAAAATTTTTCGTTGCCATATTATCAAATCTCCTTTTCTAATTCAGAACAATTGGTTTTGCTTACCATTTGGCAAAGCCCCGTTTGAGGCTGGCAAGCAGGGTGTGATAGCGGCTCTTGACCTCCTTTGGGGTCATTTCCCGCATTTCGTTGATGGAATACAGTCTTTCTCCCCAAGCTCCCCGAGGGATGCCCGGAGATTCCGCCGCCGCTCGCTGATACGCGGACACGGCGGTCTTTTTCGCCTGTTCCCTCTGCCGAAGGTAAAGGCAGTAGGCATCAGCCACGGGGATCGCCTGCAGACGGGCGTTCTCCTTCACTGCGTCGGGCACCGCTTCCCAGGTAACGTCGGGGTAGACCTCGACGAAGGCGGCCTGCTCGTCCGCAGGAAGGTAGGGGCGACGCTCATCCATTGGCATCCCCTCCTTCGCCGGTGTCGGCAAGCTCGCCTCTGGCGCGGGCGAGAAGCTTGTCCCTGTCGGTAAGGATGCCCTCGGGCAGACGCTCCAGATACTCGGCGAAGGTGATGTGTCCCGCGTCCAGCAGGCTCTGGAGGGTGGAGAGCAGCATGGACTGGGAGAACCGCCTGCTGGCGCCGCCGTCTACGTAAACGCCGATGGAATCGGCGGGCAGCGCGGCAAGCTCCAGACAGACCGTCCCCCTCCCGTCCGCATAGCTGCGGAGCGCAGGGAAATACTCCCGCATCATATCCAGCCAGATCAGCGCAAGCTCCTCCATGCAGGCGGAAATGCTTGCCCGCACCTGATCCAGCGGCACCTCTGCCATCTCCCGCAGGGCGATGATGGCGGAGGTGTTTTTGGGATCGGTCTCCCCCAGCACGATCTCGGTAGCGCCGGTCAGCTCCTTCGTGTTCTCGATCACCGAGTCGATCAGCTCGCGGTAGCCGTCCTGCATCTCGCCCACGCCCAGCGTGGTGGCAACACCCGTGACGTCGCCGCCCGAGAGCACGCCGATGGCCTCGCCCACCTCGTTGCTCCACTCGGGGATCAGCCGCTTGTCGTAGATGACCTTGGAGAAGGCGGTATCCACCATGTGCTTCATCACCATGGCGTAGGCCTTGTTGACGTACTTCTGATTCTGGATCAGCTCGGTGACGGGCGAGGAGCCGTGGAAGCTGTTTTTCACCGTGTCCCAATGGAACATAGCGATGGGATAGCGGCGCATTCCGGTGCGCACGCTGCGGATCACCGCCTCGCGGGTACACTTTTCCCAGCAGACGAAGCCGTCCCCGTCGCGCCAAAAGCGGATCAGATAGGTCGTCTTGTCGCCGGTCTCGTAGGAGGCGTAGTCTCCCGCGCCGTCGTCGTAATCCCTGTCGGGGCGGATCCTGTCTGCCAGATCGGCGGGCAGACCGTTGGCGGCTGCCTCGCGGCGAAGCATATCTACCGACGTACGGCCGGACAGGATCAGCCATTCCTGGTGCTGAATATCGTCGGAGTTCATATCCGCTGCAAACAAATTCACGCTGTCCAGCGTAGTGGTTCGGATGTCTCCGGCAAAGTCTCCCGCACCGGGGAGGTCAGGATCAAAGCAACAGTAGAAGATGCCGTCCCCCGAGAGGATCGCGTCGTAGAGCGCACGGCGCAGGACGGCGTCCATTCCGCTCTGCCTCCAACGGCAGGCGGTGACGCGGTTGAGTGCCTCCAGCGTTTCTTCCCTTTTTCGGGTGGCGTCGCTGGGATCGGCGTAGGGGATGCCCAGATCGTCGTAGCGGACGGTCAGCTGGTGGCTCAGCACCGCACTGATCAGGTAGGAGCCGATGCGCTTGACGAGATTGAAGACGGGAGTGGGCAGGCCGCCCGCATCCACGCCCTTCCATTGATCGCCGCGGTAGAACCGCTCGTTTTCATCCACGCGATCGTAGAGTCCGATGATCCGTTTGTACGCCCGCCCTTCCTCGTACTGCTTCCAGGCAGTAGTCAAATTTTGTTTTTTCATACCAAATTCCTTTCATTTCAGTGGATTGCGGGGAGGGCGCGCGCCGCTCCCGACTAATGTTTGAGCAGCCTCAGAAAGCTGTCTGCGGTGGATGACGGGCGTTGCCGACTACAGCCTCGTCTGCCCAGCCATAGCCCGACGGCAAGCCCTGCCGCCAGTCCCGCCGCCGCGCCGACGGCTACGGATAGAATGATCCCGGTCACGGTGACCCTCCTCTCATGAATGTTCACAGCCAAGGATAAACGGAGAGGATCAGTCCCGCAGGATTCCCCGCCGCGGGTCGCACACCCGATCCACGCGGCTACCGCCTACGGGCACCGCCATCAGAGCGTAGCGCAGTGCTTCGGGAAAATGTGTAACTGCGTGAGGCTCTGAGGAGGCGTCCTCGGGGCGGTGCTTGTCGTGGAGCAGGGCGGGCAGGGTGCGGATCAGCTCGGTGCAGGTGGAGAAGATCAAGAGCCGCGGCCTCCCCTCCTCCACTCCGCCCAGATACTCCCGCAGATTGCGCCAGCCCATCACCCGACGGTCGTCCGCCTTGATGAGATCAGGGAAGCCCTCCACACCGCTCATGACGGTGACTCCCGCAAGCCCCGTGTCCTGACGGCGGTTCCACAGATCCGGTGAGGCGGCGAAATAATCCACCTCGTCCGCACCCGCACCTGCCTCTGCCACCGCTTTGGCGGCGGCGGTCAGGGTCAGCCCCGATCGGCCGAACTCCCGATAGACGTAGACCGTCCCGGTCTGGGGATCCTCTGCCGCCCACAGCGCCGCCAGCATATCGAAGCCGTAATCGAGACCGCCGAACCTTCTCCAGTTCTTCGGGATCTCGAAGGGCGCGCAAACGTGCCGCGTGCGGGAAAACTCGGGGAAGAACTGCCCCTCGAACACGTCCCAGCTACCGTCCAGCCAAGCTCGCCGCAGGGTGTCGGGCAGGGACTGCAAGCCTGCAACGTACGCGGGATCCTTTTCCAGAAGCACTTGATTGTCGTACACCCCCGCAGGGATGAAGGCGTAGTCGGCGGGATCCTCTCCCTCGCGGAAGAGCCGATCGACGAATAAACGCTTCACCCAGGCATGACCCACTCCACCGGGATTGCAGGTGAGGTAGATCCGTTTTGGAAAGCTGTTTGCGCCTCTCAGACAGGCTTTGAAGGTGGAAAATTGAAACTCGGTGAGCTGCGTGGCTTCGTCCAGCGCGATGACGTCGTACTCCTGCCCCTGATAGCGGAGCACGTCCCGCTCGTTATCGCAGTAGCCCAGCACGATGCGGCTGCCGCCGGGGAAGGTGAAGGTGTGGGTGGACTCCTTATAGGACACCGCGTCGCCCAGCTGGGAGAGGAGCGGATAGAGGTGGTTCTCTCTCAGCTCGGGCAGGGAGCGGCGCACTAAGATGCAGGTGATGCCGGGATAGCCAAAACAGAGCAGGATCAGCTTGCGCCGCAGTGCCCAGGACTTTCCTCCCCCGCGTGCGCCGCCGTAGGCGGTGTAGCGGGCGCGGGAGGCGAAAAACCTCGCCTGCTTT
>CAZFJJ010000177.1:0-4072 GCA_964519075.1 uncultured Lachnospiraceae bacterium | reverse complement strand
CCCATTCCACCAGCGCATCCAAACCGTCGCCGGTGCGGGTGGAAACAGGGTATATCTCCACATCCGGGTTCACGTCCCGAGCATCATTCCCCACCCGAACGGGATCGAAGTCGAAATAAGGGAGCATATCGTATTTGTTCAGCGCCAGCGCATCGGTGGTGGAGAACATGAGGGGATACTTCGCCACCTTATCGTCTCCCTCGGGGATGGAGAGGATGGCCAGCCGTGCGCTCTCACCGATATTGAACTCTGCGGGGCAGACCAGATTGCCGACGTTCTCCACGAAAATGAGATCCAGCGCGTCCAGATCGAAATCGGGGAGGATGTGCTCGATGGACATCGCCTCGATGTGGCAGGCACCGTCGGTGTTCAGCTGTACCACGGGGATACCCAGCGAAGCGATGGTCTCGGCGTCGATCTTGCCGGCGATGTCGCCCTCGATGACGCCGATCTTATAGTCCTCTCGCAGACGGGCGATGAGGGCAGTGATCAGCGAGGTCTTGCCTGCGCCGGGCGAACCCATCACGTTGATCATGGTAACGCCCTTGTCGGCGAGGTGCTTCTTGATCTCGTTGCTGTGATCCTCGTTCCATTCGAGAATCTGGTGAATGACCTTAATTTCCATATATTTTCAATCCTTTTCCTCAATTTCCATGCTTTCAATATACGCTTCCCTGCCCGACAGCAGCTCGACCTTGCGGGAGGTGCAGGCGGGACAGCGAAGGCGGAAGTCGGGCAGATCGCTCTCCGCACCGCAATCAGCGCACCGTACCGTGGCGGGGATGCGTCGGAAGGTGAGGGCTGCTCCCTTGGCGGGCGTTCCCTCGGCGACCAGAGCGAAGTAGGTCTCGATGCAATCGGGAACGATTCCGGATAGCGCGCCCACCGCTACGGTGAGGGCGGTGACTTTTGCTGCGCCCCGTTTAGCGGCTTCTTCAAGGGCAAAGTTCAGGATTCCTTGGGTGATAGCAAGCTCGTGCATGTGAGACCTCCGTGGGTTGATGGGGATATTGTAGCATAAACGAGCAGGATTGTCAATCCCTATCGGGAGAGCAGAATTTCCGCCGCTCACCTTCGAACGGTTTGCACGAGCAAAAGCAATGGTTAATGTTCGCACCAACCCTATAGGGGGGCGCACCCGCCGTCCGGTCGGCGGTCTGCACTTCCCCAAGGCTCCCTCTGGGAGGGAGCTGTCGAGTAGCAGCCTGCGGCAGCTACGAGACTGAGGGAGAGCGCGGCACGAACGGTTTTACACAGAGGCGACGGTTGGTAAAACAGATTCGAATCGGGTGCAACTCCTACCGAAAGAGGAAGATAAAAGCCTCCCTTGTGTAAAGGGAGGTGTCACGCGGTAGCGTGACGGAGGGATTGCGAGAGATCACTTTGCGTCAGAACAACCCCTCAGCCGCCTTCGGCGTCAGCTCCCCTTACACAGGGGCGCCTTTGTTCGTCCCCATCACAAAAGGCGAGCCACACGGCTCGCCTTTGACACCGTCCCCGACAGATTTCTGACGGGGTTGGTTTCGTTGGATCATCCCCAGCCTTGACGGCGACGTTCGTGCCATTCCAGATTCTTGGCACTTTCAGCAACTTGCTCGGTAGCGTAACGGCTCATACGGGTTTCGTTCATCAGTTCTTCGGTTGCTTTCTGCAGTTTTGCCTGCCCTGCCGCGATCCCCTCGAAGATGGTGCAGAGATCTTGGCGCATCATCTCCACGTTGGAATTGACGGAGTTTAAGCATTGCTCGAATGCCTTCATACCTCCCACGACTGTGTTGTGGAAATCTCGTTCCTCGTAAATCATGATCGCATCGCGCATGGTATCGGCAAGGTCGTTGCGGAAAATCCAATCCAGCATGATGGCGCATTTCATAGTTCGATAATCGGGCGGGATCACGCCGATATGATAAAACTTGTTCAGTTGATCGCTCAGAATCAATTGCTTAGCAGAAAGCGTTTGAATCTGATTGGCTAAAATGTCTGCCTCGATGTAAGCTTTGTCGCAATGTAGCTCTGCTTGTTGCATTGCTTCGCAAGCGGTTTTGTATTCAGGTAGCAGTTTAGAAAGACTCTCTTGAGCGCAGATTCGGCTGCGATGATCTTCATTAATTAATCTTTTAATGAAGTCGTGATGCTCATGTTTTTGAATAAGTAAGGGAATATATATAATCGATATAATGTATAGTACCACGAAATAGAAAACAAATAAAGGCATATAACTTGATTCCATAAGACTATGGTGTACCAACATATATCCGAGTCCTTCAATAGTCCACAAAGTAATTAATAAAACAGGAAACCATACAGAAGCGACGGTAATGAAAAAATGCTTCCAATATTCTCCCCAATCCAGTTTAAAATCCGGAGCGTTCCATGTAGACTTTAGACGTTTTCGAGCATCGGCGATTTGATTAGATAGTTGATTGGCCTTAGCAAAACACTTGTCGTGTTCTGTCTTTGCATTATCTTGAATGTTCTTTTGTTCGCTTTCACACTTGTCAATCATTTTTTCGATCGTAAACACCGCTGTTTCCATCTCAACGGCAGCGTGAACGTAGCGAGCGATCTCTTCCTTGGTGACTGTCAACTCGTTTGCCATTTTCTCGTCTCCTTTTCGTTGCGAATTTGCCTTCGTATTTAATATTATAGGACATATCGTCCTAATTGTCAATAGGTTGTATCGAATTAATGTATAATAATTTGGGTGATTATAGATGAATTTACGTATACGCGATTTGCGAGAGGACAATGACCTAAAGCAGCAGCAAATTGCAGATTATTTGATGTGTGATCAATCGCTGTACTCTAAATATGAGAGAGGCGAACGCCCTCTTCCTTTGGAATTTGCAGTTAAGCTGGCAGATTATTACGGCGTCAGCGTGGATTATCTTCTGTGTCGCACGAATACAAAAAAACCGTATCCCAAGCAATAGTTTCATCTTTATATACAGATTTATATACAGAAAAATGCTGAGTCAAAACGCTTCTCTCAAAGCGATTGGCTCGGCATTTTTTAGCGAACGAAACCACCGTTCGATTTGCGCGGAGGGAAAGTCGGCAGAAATGGGGATCACCTCATCCACCCCTGCGTTGCAGACGCTTCGCTTACTGCGCCATCTTCTCCGCTGAAGAAGGCATGCGTCGGCGCGAACATGTTGCACCACCCCCGCCCTACGGGATGAAAATACCCCCCTCTCATTTTCTCTCCATTTATGCAACATAGATACCAATCCCCGCAACACCGATAAAAGCGCATTTTTTCCCTTCGGGCTATAATGAAACTACCATATTATTGTCCGAAAGGAAAACGGCTATGAAAATTACATTCATGGGTGCGGGAAGCACCGTATTTGCCAAGAACGTGCTGGGCGACGTGATGTGTACGCCCTCCCTCCGCGAGTGCGAGATCGCCCTCTACGACATCGACCCCGAGCGTCTTGCCGAATCGAAACTCCTGATCGAGGCCATCAACGGCGAGATCAACGAGGGACGTGCCAAGATCTACGGCTACTGCGGCGTGGAGAATCGCAAGGAAGCCCTCCGCGGCGCGAACTTCGTAGTGAACGCCATTCAGGTGGGCGGCTACGATCCCTGCACTATTATCGACTTCGAGATCCCCAAGAAATTCGGTCTGCGCCAGACTATCGCCGACACCGTTGGTATTGGCGGTATCATGCGTGCGCTCCGTACCATCCCCGTGATGGAGGGCTTTGCACGTGACATGGAGGAAGTCTGCCCCGACGCCCTCTTCCTGAACTACACCAACCCCATGGCGATGCTCACCGGCTATATGCAGCGCTATACCGGCGTGAATACGGTCGGTCTCTGCCACAGCGTACAACACTGCTCCTCCCACCTGCTCCACTGTCTGGGCATGGGCGATAAGGTAGAGGGTCGCGTAGACAAGATCGCCGGTATCAACCACATGGCGTGGCTTCTGGAGATCTACGACAAGGACGGCAATGACCTGTATCCCGAGATCCGCCGCCGTGCGCTGGAGAAAAACGCCAACGAGAAGCATCACGACATGGTGCGCTATGAGTACATCCGCCGCCTGGGCTACTACTGCACC
>CAZFJJ010000176.1:0-4140 GCA_964519075.1 uncultured Lachnospiraceae bacterium | reverse complement strand
AGGAAGGGATGGCTTCCACTACCTTCTCGTCTTCCAGCACCAGATCCAGATGGATAGGCTCGGGCAGGACGGGGTGCTGGGGTCCGAAGGGGACGACGGTACGTTTCACTTTACTTCCCCTCCCTTACTTCATCGGGTGTCCCTGCACGTGATAGAGCTTCACGCGGGGATCTTCGGGAATACCGACGACGTTGACGCCGAACAGCTCCGCCATCTCCTGCTCGTAGAGCTGAGCGGCGGGATAGGTGCCACTGATGCTCTCCACCGCGGTGTCCTCGGCGATGACCATCTCCAGATTGATCAGATGGTAGCCCGAGGCGATGGAGTAGATCAGCTGATAGCCGTCCGCGGTGCGATTGGCGTGGATCTGCACCAGTCGACAGCCCTCGGCGGCGGCTTCTTTCATATATCGCTTCAGCACGGCGGGGCCGATGCTGACCGTTTCAACCATGTTAGGCATTGCTTT
The DNA here is from genome assembly GCA_964519075.1 of uncultured Lachnospiraceae bacterium. Lineage (GTDB taxonomy): Bacteria > Bacillota > Clostridia > Oscillospirales > CAG-272 > CAKSQF01. The sequence continues at coordinate 3,674 of CAZFJJ010000176.1, read as the reverse complement.
CTCCTTCCGTACTTGCGACAGACTTCTTCTCCAGCACGTCCAGCGCCTGCACGATCCCGTCGATGATGGACTCGGGGCGGGCGGCACAGCCGGGAACGTACACGTCCACCGGAATAGTGGTGTCCACTCCGCCCTTGATATTGTAGCAGTCCCGGAATACGCCGCCGGAGCAGGCGCAGATCCCGATCGCCACTACCACCTTCGGCTCGGGCATCTGAGAATAGATCTGCCGTACCACCGACTCGTTATGGTAGTTGATCCCGCCCGTGATCAGCAGGATGTCGGCCTGACGCGGGTCGCCCGTGTTGATCACGCCGAAGCGCTCGATATCGTAGAGCGGGGTCAGGCTGGCCAGCACCTCGATGTCACAGCCGTTGCAGCTACTGCCGTCGTAGTGCATAACCCAGGGAGATTTGGTAAATTTAGGCATACAGTTTCATTCCTTTCGGAAAATCAGAAGAGCATTCGGATGATCTCCAGCACCAGCAGGTTGCCGCCGCCGAATACGGCGGTGACGATCCACGCCCAACGGAGCATATGGTTCCACTTGACGCGGGCGGAGGTGTTGTCGATGAGAACCTCCAAAAACCAGACCAGCAGTACTGCCCCCACCGCCGTGAAGATGCTCCACCAGGCAGAGCTGACGAAGAAGAGGGCTACCAGTCCCAGCAGGAAGACGTTCTCGTACCAGTGAGACAGCTCCACCAGACCCAGCATTGCGCCGGAGAACTCGGTGGTGACACCCTTGACCAGCTCCTGATGGGCGTGATGGGAGGTGGACAGATCGAAGGGAGATTTACGGAATTTGATGGTCAGCACGAAGAGCAGACCGATAAAGACGCCCGGCAGCTTCACGATGGCAGGCTGCTCGGCAGACAAGGTTGCCACGCCGCTGAAGGAGCCGTTGACCATGTAAAAGCCCACGGCGGTCAGCAGGATCATGGGCTCGTAAGAGAGCATCTGGATCAGCTCCCGCTGTGCGCCCAGCTCGGCGTAGGGGGAGTTGGTGACGGTTGCCGCCAGCACGAAGAACATACAAGCGGTAGTCAGTACGAAAAAGACCAGCAAAAGATCGAATCCACCGAAGAAGAGGGCGCCGGTGCCCACCACCATGACGAAGAAGGAGGCAACCATCATAAATTGATAGCGGCTGACCGCCAGCACCTGCTTTTTGAACAGCTTGGCAAGGTCGTAAAAGGGCTGCAGCAGGGGAGGTCCGATACGTCCCTGCATCCGCGCCGACAGCTTGCGGTCAAGTCCCGCCAGAAAACCGCCGATGAAGGGTGCCAGCAGGACGTATCCCAGCACGATGAGGAGCTTGTACAGATAGATCATCAGAACGCACCTCCATACGCCAGAATAAAGCAGACCACGATAATCACCACAGTCGCCCAGGCGACGGGCATGAACAGTTTCTGTTCACCGAACAGCTCGGTCATATACCAATTGGACAAATACATCTTTTTGGGCTGACCGTAGGAGTCCTCGTAGTGACGGTGGTCGCCCTCGTTGATGCCCGACATATACAGCGGGCTCTGCTCGATCCTCACCTTCCCCGCAAACAGTCTTGCCAACGCGGGAATTGCAAAAATGGCACCCAGCAGGCAGATCATCACTACCCGATCAGAAAGCGACAGCAGCTGGTGCGCGCCGTCGTAGCCCAGCTCGCCCAAAAGCGGCATGACGAAGCCCTCCGAGAAGAAGGGATATGCGGCACAAAGGATGATCATCAGCAGCATATGACAGCCCAGCGACATCCATTGGGAATTGGCGGTGTGATCGTCCGCGCGGCGGGTGCCTGCGGGGACAGCCAGCAGCTTGATGAGCCATTTGGTCCAGTAGACCATGGTGGTGGCACTGCCGAAGGCCACCAAAATCACCAACAGGACGCTGATTCCGCCTGCGTTCAGGAAGGAGGTCAGCGCCTCCCATTTGGCGATCAGCATACCGAAGGGAGCCAGGAACATTCCCGCGATGCCGATGATCAGCGCGGAGGCCAGCCCCGGCTGACGGCGGTAGAGTCCGTGCATATCCTCGATATTCCGGCTGCCGATGGCGTGCTCGACGGCACCCACCGTCTGGAAGAGGAGCGCTTTGGAAATCGCGTGGAAGATCAGCAGGATCACGCCTGCCCAGACCGTCTCCACGGTGCCTACGCCTGCGCAGGCGGTGATGAGCCCCAGATTGGACACGGTAGACCAGGCCAGCACCCGCTTGCCGTCGCTGTGGGTGATGGCGATCATGCTGGCGATGAAGAAGGTCATGCCGCCTACCAGTTGCACCATTACGCCGGTGACCCGTCCGCTCATTACGGGAGACAACCGAAGCAGGAGATACACGCCCGCCTTGACCATGGTGGCGCTATGCAGCAGCGCAGAGCTGGGCGTGGGCGCGACCATTGCGCCCAGCAGCCATTTGGAGAACGGAAGCTGCGCCGATTTGGTCAGCGCGGCGAAGGCCAAAAGGAATACCGCAATGCCGATCTTGCCCACGGGGCGATCCAGCACGGTCTGCAGGTTGACGGTATGCAGCTTCAGCGCACAGTATCCGATGGCAGCCGCGAAGGCTGCGCCGCCCAGCAGGTTCATCCAGAGGGCGCGGAAGGAATTTTTGACCGCCCGCTCCTCCTTGGTATAACCGATCAGCAGGAAGGACACCACGCTGGTGATCTCCCAGAAGAAGTAGATCCAGACCAGCGAGCCCGACAGCACCAGCCCGAACATTGCGCCCAAAAAGACGTAGAGCATGGCGAAGAAAAAGGGTCTGCGGTCGCGAAATTCAGTATGATGATGGTGGTAATCCTTCATATAACCCAGCGCGTAAATACAGATCAGACCGCCCACCACGGCGATGATCAGGCACATCAGCAGAGAGAGGCGATCGAAGTAGACGACGCCCGCGCTCTCGTGGATCTTACCCGACAGCTCCAGCCAGCACATGAAGCCGGTCTGTACAACCGACAGCAGCGTGACGTAGAATTTACGGTGCTTGACGGAAAGCCACACCACTAGGCACATCAGAAACAGCTCCACGCCCAGCATGGCGTAGCCGATATAGGGGACGGCCGCCTCGCTGAGCAGACCGTTTTCGGCGGGAAGGCTGAGCGCATCCTGCCCCTTCATATACCAGAGCGCGGCAAGGGTGAGAGCGGTCGCCATAATGAGACCGCTGCCGCCGTAGGTCAGCACCGTACGGGCACGGTCAGAGCGGATCAGAGACTGGGCGATCGCTATAATAAATGGGAGAAGAATCAGAAGTATGATCCAAAGTTCCATAGAAAAGTCCTTCTTAATATCTTTGATGATCGTCCTTCTTTTCCGGCAGTGTTCATTCGACGAAAAAGAAGAGCATACGACATTTATTGTAGCACAAAACGAGAGAAAAAGCAAGACCTATCTTTTGGTCTTGGACACAAAATTATCAAACTGCACTCCGCTTTTTTGGTCGGAGTACGGAAACAGCCGTCCTTCGGGCAGTAACCGAACGGAAATACTCATTTTTCTGCATTTTTGCGCGGCGAAAGATATTTTAATTTGGCTATTGCATTTTGCGGAAGAACGTGCTATAAAGTGTGTATTCTTATTTTTGATAAAAATGCACGCTCATTTTCACACGCTTTGGTGGATTCAGTTTGTTTGGCGACAACCGAGCTGCGTTTTTTGTGCGTCAACTTC
>CAZFJJ010000175.1:0-4154 GCA_964519075.1 uncultured Lachnospiraceae bacterium | reverse complement strand
CCTGCATCCAGTCGGGCAAATTCCTCGCGTAGGCGCAGTCCGCTATCGGGGATCGCACCCAGTCCTCGCCATGCGGCGGTGCAGGGTTCGAAATAACAGTCTACCATGCGCAGAGCATCGGTGTTGCCCTTCTCGGTGACGGCAGAGGGATAGAAGTTATACAGATTCGCCTTCCCCGCCGATCTCGTCAGCGCCAGAATGGCGGCCAGCAGCGAGGGCGCGGTAAATCCCGCCACAGCAAAGGGTCTTCCCGTCTCTTGGGCAAGCTCGCTGAAAAGTGCGCTTCCCGTGACGGTGGCAACGTGACCGGGGGCAATGAAGCCGTCGATGGCGTTGTCGGTTGCACAAAGTCTGCGGATCACGGCGGGCATGGTTTTCAGTGCCGTGAGGAGCTTCAGGTTATTGATCTCACGGGAGACGATCTGCTCCGCAAGGAGCGCGTAAATGGGCGCGGTGGTCTCGAATCCCACCGCCGCGAAAACGAAGGTAGTATGGGGATCGGCTTTTGCCAGCTCCAGCGCCTTGAAGGGGGTATAGACCATCTCCACCCGCGCGCCCGGAGTGGAGCGCAGGTCGCCGCGGCTTCCCTTCACCCGCAGGAGATCGCCGAAGCTGACCACGCAGGTGTTTTCAGCAGTGGCAAGCCGGATGAGACGGTCGATATAGGCGCTGACCGTGACGCAGACGGGACAGCCCGGACCCGAGACGAGACGGATGGTCGGCGGCAGGAGCGAGGGGATCCCGCACTCTGAGATAGCGGCGGTGTGGGTGCCGCAGACCTCCATGAAAGTGAGGGGGCGACCGTCGTAGGCGGCCAATGCCTTCACCAGATCAGCGGTGTTCATCGGTATTCGTCTCTCCCATCATTTCCTTGAGATCGGCTAAAATGGCGTCCATCTCCTCCGCTTCGGTGGAGGACAGCTTTTGGATGATCAGCCCCGCGTGCACCAGCACCCGATCACCGGGTGCAACCTGCACCAGATCAGCACGGGCTTCGATGAGATTGCCGTCAAAATCCACGCGGGCGATGCCGTTCTCTACGGTCAGCACCCGTCCGGGCATTGCTACACACATAAAATCCTCCTATTGGACGCCACTTAAGGCGATTGAATCTTGGGTTACAATTTGTAGACTCTCTCACCCGCTACGCGGGAGCTCTCCCGGAGGGAGTGCCACCGGAAGATGGGAGAGCATCACATCTATTACCTTTGCGCGGCAACAAACGCCTGTCCCAGCGCAATTCCCCCGTCTCCCACGGGGACTTTTTCGTTTCGGTAAACTGTAAATCCCGCTGTCTCCAGCCGATGGCGGCAAAGGCGCAGGAGCAGACGGTTGGCAAAGACGCCGCCCGACAGGGCAATAGCAGTGCAGTCGTAGGCTTTGGCGAAGATCATCGCCGCCTCCAAGACTGCGTCAGCGATGGCGTGGTGGAGACCCGACGCCAGCGCGCCGACGGGCGTACCGCTTTGCACACCCTCCCGCAGGGCGAGCAGGAGCAGATCGGATCGCCAGATCTCCCCCTCTAAGGGGAGCGAAAGCGATGCAGGGTCGCCTTTCCACAGCGTGGCGGTATTCTCCAACAGGATCGCCGCGCGACCTTCGTAGGTGTTCTCGTGACAGATCCCGAGAATCGCCGAGACAGCGTCGAACAGCCGTCCCATGGACGAGGTGCGGACGCATAGCCCCAGTTTTACAGCGGCAGCGACCTGCTTCTCTTCGGAAGATTCGGGGAACGCGCCCGCGCCCGCCAAGTGGAAACGGGAGAGGCGAAGGGCATCCACAGCGCCCTCGTCTGTACCCGGCATGGGCAGAGGGAGCAAATGCGCCACGCGGCGATACTCGCCGCCCTCGCAGAAGAGGCACTCGCCGCCCCAGACCGCGCCGTCCTCGCCGTAGCCGGTGCCGTCGAAGGCAAAACCGATGACGCGCTGGAGGCGATGCTCCGCCATCACCGAGGCGATATGAGCGTGGTGATGCTGGACGAAGGTAGTGGGCAGACCGCTTTTTTCCGCCGCCGCTCGGCTGAAGTAGCCGGGGTGCAGGTCACAAACCGCTCTTTCGGGTATGATCCCCAACAGTTTGGATAAATGGGTTTGCAGATCCTTCCAAACCTTTCCCACAGACACGTCGGCAAGGTCGCCGGTATGCTGGGAGAGATAGACCTGCTCGCCCTTTTGCAGAGCGAACACTGCCTTCAGATCGCCGCCCATGGCGATAGTAGGAACCGTCGCCCCGCGGATGTCGATAGGAAGGGGTGCGTACCCTCTGGCGCGGCGCAGAAAGCAAGGCTTTTCGTCCTCCACGAAGAGGAGCGAATCGTCCTGCGGCGTGACGATGGGGCGGTCGTGGGTAAGGATCGCCGCTCTTCCCCAAAGCCATTGGGCAAGGGGCGCAGATTCGGTATAAATAGGCTCGCCCGAGCGATTGGCGCTGGTCATCACCAGCACGCCTGCCTCGGCAAGGAGCATTTGCAGGGGGGTGGAGGGGAGCATCGCACCGATTTGCAGGCTCTCCCCCGACGCTTCGGGAAAGGCGGGCGCGGACTTCGGCTCCAGCAGAACGATGGGACGGGCGGGAGAGGTGAGCCATTCGGCTTCGGTCTTGCTCACCTTTGCCACCGCTTCGACGGCGGCAAGATCGGCAAACAGGAGCGCGAAGGGCTTCTCTTCCCTGCCCTTGACAGCGCGGAGCGCGCGGACGGTCGCCGCATCATCGGCTCGGCAGGCCAGATGAAAGCCGCCGTTGTTCTTGATCGCCACGATTTCTCCGTCTCGGAGGGCGGCAAGCGCCGCCCTTATTGCCACCTCGTCGCCCGTGATGGGTGCGGCGGCAGGATCGACAGGGTAGAAGCTGAGCCGAGGGCCGCAGGCCTTACAGGCGACGGTCTGGGCATAGCTTCTGCGATCTGCGGGGGCGTTATACTCTCTCTCGCAGGCTTCGCAAAGGATAAAATCCCTCATCGTCGTTCCCACGCGGTCGTAGGGGAGCGCAGTTTGGATGGAATAGCGGGAACCGCAGATAGCACAGCTCTGGAAGGGATAGCGATAGCGGCGATTTTTGGGGTCGCGCATCTCCCGCTCACACTCCACGCAGGGAGCAATGTCGGGCGCGACGATGGGGAGCAGATCACCTGCGGCGCTGGCGGCGATGGTAAAGGCGTCGGGACACTCCCGGGGCGATACCTCCAACGTCTCGCCGATCTCGGTATCCAGATAGACCGTCCCCGAGGGGGGAGACGACAGAAGGCACCCGACTAAGCCGTCCAGTGCCTCCTTTGTCCCGAAGGCGCGCACTCTGACGCCGCCGCCGATATTCCGCACGTCGCCCGTAATGCCTCGGGCGATGGCCTCGCAGCGGACGAAGGGGCGGTAGCCCACCCCTTGTACCAGGCCGCGGAGGGTGATCGTGCGGGTGTATAGTTTCCATTCGTTCATTTGACGTAGGTTTGGAGAAGCGGTATCTCGCCTTCCGAGAGGCTCTTCTTCGGGCAGGCGGTGATGCAGCTGCCGCAGAGGACGCAACCCTCCCGGTTGATCGACCAGCTCTTTGCCGCACGGTCCACCGTGATGGCGGAGGTAGGGCATTTCTTGGCGCAAAGTCCGCAGAACACGCAGGTGTTCAGGTCGATGGCAACGCCGTTACCGACGGGGGCGTCGGGAGCGGCTGCCTCGGCAGGCTTGCTCTGCTCGGTCTTGGGAGTTTCGGTCGATTCCGCTGCGGGCGCGGACGGCGCGGGAGCAGGCTCGGCTTTGGTCTCTGCCGTCTTGGTGTACACCTGAATGCCGCTGGTGTCGATGCCCTCGGCGGTTTTTATCAGGCTGTGCTTGTGGCAAACGTCCAGACAGTTTCCGCATACGACGCAGGATTGACGGTTGATCGACCAAGTTCCCGCCTTCCGATCCACCGCGATTGCCGAGGTGGGACAGCGGCGGACGCAAAGCCCGCAGAGGATACAGGTGGACAGATCTACCGCGATGCCGATCTCGCCCTTGGGCTGAGCGGTAACGGGAGTTTCGGCCTTGGCGGAAGCGGCAGAAGCTGCGGGCTTGGTGTAGGTTTCCACCGCAGGATGACCGTTTTCGGGAACCAACGCCAGCGATTTCTTGGGACAGCCGTTGACACAGTTGCCGCACTGCAGACAGGCGGCGCGATCC
>CAZFJJ010000174.1:0-4159 GCA_964519075.1 uncultured Lachnospiraceae bacterium | reverse complement strand
GTCGTATCGCAAGCTTCGCTTCCATCATGGTAGTAGGCGACGAGAACGGTCACGTAGGTTACGGCCTGGGCAAGGCAGCCGAGATTCCCGAGGCAATGCGCAAGGCCCTGGAAGACGCTAAGAAGAATATGATCACCGTATCTCTGAAGGGTGACACCATCCCTCACGAGGTGATCGGTGAATACGGTGCAGGCAAGGTTCTCCTGAAGCCCGCTCCCGAAGGTACCGGTATCATCGCAGGCGGCACCATGCGTGCAGTGCTTGAGATGGCAGGTATCAAGAACATCCGTGCAAAGTGCCTGCGCTCCAGCAACCCCACCAACGTTGTAAAGGCTACCTTCGCCGCTCTGGCGTCTCTGCGTACCGCAGAAGAGGTTGCTGCAATGCGTGGCAAGTCGGTTGCTGAGATCACCGGCAAGTCCGTAGATGCAGAATAAGGAGGCCGATGATGGAAATGGTTAAAGTTACGCTCGTAAAGAGCCTGATCGCAGCTCTTCCCAATCAGAAGGCTACCGCTGCTTCCCTGGGTCTGAAGAAGATCGGTAACAGCAAGACTCTGCCTAACACCGATGCTCTCCAGGGCAAAATCAAGGTTATTTCACATCTCGTGAAAGTTGAAACCGTCTAAGAAGGAGGAAAAACACATGAAACTTCATGAACTTTCCCCTGCTGCAGGCTCTGCTGTAAAGCCCTACCGTAAGGGTAGAGGTGCCGGTTCCGGTAACGGCAAGACTGCCGGTAAGGGCCACAAGGGTCAGAACGCTCGCTCCGGCGGCGGTGTAAAGCCCGGTTTTGAAGGCGGTCAGCTTCCGCTTTACAGAAGACTCCCTAAGAGAGGCTTCTACAACAAATTCGCTACCGTATACACTGAGGTAAACGTTGAGAAGCTCAACTGCTTCGAAGACGGCGCAGTAGTAGATATGGCAGCACTCATGGCGGCCGGTATTGTCCGCAAAGAGAACGACGGTCTGAAGATCCTCGGACGCGGTGAGATCACTAAGAAGCTCACCGTACGTGCCAACGTCTTTTCTGCCTCTGCAAAAGAGAAGATCGAGGCAGTCGGCGGCACGGCCGAGGAGGTATAAATGAGACAGGTGTTCAGCAAAATCAGAGACATTTGGGCAGCGAAGGACATCCGCAGCAAACTGATCTTTACTGCGTTCATCCTTCTGCTGTACAGACTTGGTTCTGCAATTCCCGTACCCTTCGTCAACAGCTCGGTAATGGAAAGCTTCCAGAGCCTCTACGGCGGCACGGTACTGGATTACCTGAACGTTCTCTCCGGTTCCGCACTTTCCCAGGCGACCCTTTTCGCACTGTCCATCTCTCCCTACATTACTGCACAGATCGTATTCCAGCTGCTCACAGTTGCAATCGATAAGCTGCAGCGTATGTCCAAGGAAGAGGACGGTAAGAAGAAGATCGCTCAGTATACCAGAGTTCTTACCATCGTTCTGGCAGTCGTTACTTCGTACGCTTACTTCCAGATTCTGAAATCCAACGGTTGGTTGACTCGTAGTGACTTCTTCGCAGCAATCGTAATCATCGCTTGCTTTACCGCAGGCTCCTCGATTATCATGTGGCTGGGAGAGAAGATCAACGAAAGCGGTATCGGCAACGGTATCTCTATGATCCTGTTTGCTAACATCGTTTCCGGCCTGCCCAGCATGCTGGCTACCTTCGTAAACAACGTGTTCAACTCCACCTACTGGACCGACCTGAGCTTCACTAACGTGCTGGTTCTGGTATGCTCCATTCTGGCTCCCATCGTTCTGATCGTGATGATCTTCTTTATCGTGTTCGTCACCAACAGCGAACGCCGCATTCCCATTCAGTATGCGAAGCGCGTCGTCGGCAGAAAGATGTACGGCGGTCAGAACACCAACCTGCCCATCAAGCTGAATATGACCGGCGTTATGCCTATCATTTTCGCTTCCTCTATCGTATCTCTGCCTGCTACCATCATCACGCTGTGTGGCGTTACGCAGGACGACGAGGGCTTCTGGGCAACCGTGCTGAAGATCTTCGATACAAGCTCCATTCTGTATATCGCAATCTATATGGTGCTGATCGTAGCCTTCTCGTACTTCTATATCATGATCTCCTTCGATCCCGTAGAGGTCTCCAACAACCTGAAGCGCAACGGCGGTACCGTACAGGGTATTCGTCCCGGCGCTCCTACTGCTGAGTACATCAAGAAGATCCTGAACAGAGTTACTCTGATCGGCGCACTCTTCCTGATCGTGATCGCAGGCCTTCCTATGCTTCTGAACGCAGTGGCTGCTGCATTCGATATCACCAGCCTGAGCGGTCTGGCATTCGGCGGTTCATCTTTGCTCATCGTTGTCGGTGTAGCACTGGAAACCTACCGCGATATCGAGGCTCAGATGTCCATGCGTCACTATAAGGGCTTCCTGCAGTAATCTTGGTTGATCGGAAAGAGGTATAATATGAAGATTATGTTTTTAGGCGCTCCCGGCGCAGGCAAGGGAACACAGGCTGAGAACGTCAGCGCAAGCTTCAACATTCCCGCTATCTCCACCGGCGCGATTATTAGAGCTGCTATCAAAAACGGCACCGAAATGGGTAAAGCCGCAAAGGCTTATACCGAGACCGGTGCACTGGTTCCCGATGAAGTCGTGATCGGCATCATCAAGGAACGCCTCGCTGAAGAGGACTGTCGGAACGGCTACATTCTGGACGGCTTCCCCCGCACCGTCGTGCAGGCAGAAGCACTGGATCAGATGGGCATCGACATGGACATCGTCGTCAGCATTGAGGTTTCGGATGACAACATCGTTGAGCGTATGAGCGGACGTCGCGTCTGCCCCGCTTGCGGTGCAAGTTATCACACCAAGTTCATTCCTACGGCCGACGGAGTTCACTGCGACAAGTGCGGCGCCGAGCTTACCATGCGTAAGGACGACGCTCCCGACGTAGTACTCAGCCGACTGAAGGTTTACCACGAACTGACCGAGCCCCTGAAGGATTACTATCAGGCAAAGGGCAAGCTGAAGCTTGTTTACGGTCAGGAAAAGGTAGAAGACACCACCCGCTTGACCCTTGAGGCAATCAAAGGGACTAACTAAGCATGATCCAGCTGAAAAATGCGGAGCAGATCTCCGCAATGCAAAAGGCAGGAAAGATCACTGCCGAAGCACTCGTGCTGGCGGGCGAAGCCGTTAAACCGGGAATCACGACCAAGCATCTGGATGACATTATCCGTCACCATATCGAGAAATCGGGTGCAAGGCCGTCCTTCCTGGGGTACGGCGGGTTCCCCGCAAGCGCCTGCATCAGCGTCAATAACGAGGTGATCCACGGGATCCCTTCCAAGGACGTTGTGCTGCAGGACGGCGATATCGTCAAAGTGGACGTGGGCGCCTTTATCGGCGGCTACCACGGCGACAGTGCCCGCACCTTTGCGGTGGGCAATATCAGCGACGAGGCGAAAAGGCTGATTCGGGTCACCGAGGAAAGCTTTTGGCAGGGACTGAAAAAACTGGAAATCGGTGCCCGTCTGGGTGACGTCGGCGCCGCCATTGAAGGACACGTAAAAGAGAACGGCTACTCGGTCGTCCGCAAGTATGTGGGACACGGAGTCGGCAGAAATCTCCACGAGTCTCCCGACGTTCCCAATTACGGAACTCCGGGAAGAGGGCAACGGCTGTGTGCCGGTATGACCCTTGCCATCGAGCCCATGGTATGCACCGGTACCTCCGAGGTACACGAGCTTGCCAACGGCTGGACGGTAGTGACCAATGACGGTGGGCTGGCAGCCCATTACGAGAACTCGGTAGCGCTTACCGAGAACGGTATCATAGTTCTGACTAAGGTCTGATCATGCATAGAATGGAGGGATTCTTCTGGCTAAAGATGATGTAATCGAATTTGAAGGAACCGTTGTGGAGGCTATGCCCAACGCGAACTTCAAGGTAAAGCTCCCCAATGGGCACATTATTACTGCCCATCTGTCGGGAAAGCTTCGCCTCAACTATATCTGGATTCTTCCCGGCGATAGCGTTAAGGTGGAAGTATCCATTTACGATCCCACCAAGGGTCGTATCACATGGCGTTCAAAATAAGAAAGGAATGGTGAATAACATGAAGGTTAAACCGTCCGTTAAGAAGATCTGCGAAAAGTGCAAGATCATCAAGA
>CAZFJJ010000173.1:0-4179 GCA_964519075.1 uncultured Lachnospiraceae bacterium | reverse complement strand
GCAAGCCCCCGCCCTACGAGGATAGCGAAATCCCCTCCGTCACGGTTGTCCGTGTTGGAGGGGATGTTGTTATTCTGTCTCTTCCGGTGCGTCCTCGCCGTCGCCGAAGTCGAAGAATTCTCCGTCGATGGTCACCAGCGTGCTTTCCTGTCCCTTTTCGATTTCTTCAAACAGCTCGCGAGGGACGGGGTATTCTACCGTTTCGCCGTCCTCGGTGAAGAAGGTGACGAAAAAGCTGCTCACCTGCTTGACGCTCTTGGTGCCGATGACGTCGCTGGAGAATCGTTTTTCCACTACACGCGCGTTCTTGGTAACCAAGTCGGGGAGGGTGTAATTTTCGTCGGCTTCCATTTGTTCCATTTCTTTCACGGCTTGTTGATGCTTTGAGATCTCTTTTCTTAGCTTGCGGATCCCAAAAATGGCCATTCCTGCGAAGAACACAATGCCAATGGCGGGGAGGAAAGAAGGATCAATCGAGTTGAACATTTGTTGCCTCCTTAATTTATAATCTGTCCAAATCCGCCCGCGCAAGTAGTTGCGCGGGCTTTTTATAAAAGTTTTAGGAGGTCCAGGAACCCTTTTTCAAAAGGGTTCCTAGCGGGATCCAAGGGCAGAGCCCTTGGCGGGTTCGGGCAGAGCCCGGTTTCATTACTTACCCAGCAGTTCGATCTCGGCGATGACGGTGGCCTTTTCGAAGACGATTTTGTAGTGATTGTAGCCCTTGGTAGCGCCGGTGAGGAAGGGACGGGTGTACTGTGCCCATTCGAACTCCACGTTCTCGCGGGAGCAGAGCAGCTCCCACTCGCCGTCGTTGTCGGCTGCAAACAGCGTGAACTTGGGTACGGTCACGGGCTCGAAGGATGAGGTCAGGGTCAGCATCTCCACCTTCTTAGGCTCTACGAAGGAGTAGGTGAAGGTGCCGCTATCCTCGATGGAGGCGTCGGTCTTGGAGGAATTGTCCATCATAGCCGCGATCTCGGGCTCCAGGGTGTAGACGGTGTCTGTCTCAACGGCGGAGGTGTCATCCTTGTCCGCCACGACTACCTTGAGGGTAGGTGCGCACAGGTCGGTGAGCGGTGCCGCGGGTGCGTCGCCCTCGGTGAGGGACAGAGGAGTCTCGTTACCCCAGTCGGAGGGCTTGGGTCCCATAGTGAAGACGATCTCGCCGCCGTTCTTGATCTCGTCGTGGGTGATGTAGGTGCGGTCGATGTCCACGCCGTTGATCTTCAGAGACTGAACGTAGACGTTCTCGGGCGAGTTGTTCTCGGCAACGATGTGCAGAGTGTTTCCGCCGAAGTTTACCGAAATCTCTTCGAAGAGAGGAGAGCCGACGGCGTACTGTCCGCTGCCCATGGACAGAGGATAGAAGCCCAGCGCGGAGAAGATGTACCAAGTGGACATTTCGCCGTTGTCCTCGTCGCCGGGGAAGCCCTGACCGAATCTGCCGCCGTTGTAGAGACGGTGCGTTACGTCACGGCTGTACTTCTGCGCCTTCCAGGGCTCGGAGGTGAAGTTGTACATATAGATGATATGGTGGGAGGGCTGGTTGGAGTGACCGTAGCGACCCAGTTTTACCTCGCGCGCCTCTCTCTGCTCGTGGATGCCGCCGTGCTCGTCCTGCGCGCCGTAGCCGCGGTAGACGTCGTAGGTCTCGAAGATGGAGTCGATCTTCTTGGCCAGCGCGTCCTTGCCTCCGTAGAGGTTAGCCAGACCCTTGCCGTCGAAGGGAACGGTGACCGCCATGTTGTAGGCGTCGGTCTCGGTGAAGTCGTTGCCCCAGAAGAGAGGATCGAACTTGCCCTCGTAGTTGTTGTGCTTATGGTGGTGACCGTCGGCATTCAGACCGCGGAACCACTTGTTCTTCACGCCGTCGCCGTTGTCCCAGAAGAGCAGGGTATAGTTCTTGGCGCGGTTCAGGAAGTAGTGATACTCGGCCAGGTAGTTTTCCTTCTGCTCGGGATTCTCTTCCTTCTCGTACAGATACTTGGAGATCTGCGCGATGCCGTAGTCGTTGATGTAGCCCTCCATAGACCAGGAGAAATGCTCGTGTGCGCCGGGGGTGTAGCCCAGGAAGATGGAGCGATCCAGCAGTTCACGTCCGCCGTCGGGAGGATTGGGGGAGTAAACGCAGGCGTTCTTCAGACAGGACTCGTAGGCCGCGCGCACCTTGAAGTCAGTGACGCCCTTGGCGATGGCATCGCCGAAGATGACGTCGGAGGAGGTGCCGACCATGCAGTTGACGCCGCCGGGAGCAGACCAACGGGGGATCAGCCCGGAGTCCTCGTAGTGCTTCACGAAGCCGTCCAACAGTGCGGGGAACTTCTCGGGAGAGAAGAGGGCGTAGCCTGCCCAGCAGGTACGGTAGGTGTCCCAGAAGCCGTTGTTGATGAACATATCGCCGTCCTCCACCTTTTTGGTGTAGGGGGAGCGGTACTTCCAAACGGGTTCTTCGTTGGTGCCCGCGTTCTCGGAAACGGTGTTGGGGTACTTGTACAGATAGTACAGACCGGAGTAGATGTTCTCCATCTGCACCTCGGAGGCACCCTTGATGCCCGAAATGCAGGAGAATACGTCGTCCCACAGATCTGCTGCGGATTCGCAGATCTCCTCGAAGGAGCGACCGATCAGCTCCAGCTCGCAGTTCTTCTTCGCCTGGGCATAGCTGATGTAGGAGGTAGCGAAGCGCATTTCCACAACGTCCTCGCCGAAGGTGGCGATGCCGTATTTGCCGTTGGTGTTCACGGCGATGGGCGCTACGCTAAACTTACCGTAGATGAACACCCGTCCGGAGCCGTTGGACTTGTGCTCGCTGTATGCGGTGAAGGAGCCGTCGGTACCGAAGTTGATGCCGCCGTCGGCGTTCTGGCAGTCGAAGATGACGGAGCGGCGACGCTTGGTGTGCAGATAGTGGAAGCGGACGCAGACGCCGTGACTGGTGGGGGTCATCTCCAGCTTGGAGTTAGCGGCGTCACCGCCGTTGGCGTTAAAGAGCACCGAGTAGTAGTGCGCCAGCGCCACCTCGTCCTCGTGGGAGAAGAAGTTTCTCTGGGTGTGGGTGGAGAAGGCCTTGTCCTCGGCGGCGTTGCGGCTGGTGTTGATCATAAACTGCCAGGTGCCGCGGTCGCCGATCCAGATGGAGGGCTCGTGGGAGATGGAGATAGAGTCCAGCGTGCGGGAGAAGTAGTCGTAATGCTTGTTGCCGCCGTGGTTGGTGCAGGGGGCGTACATATTGAAGCCCTGGGGCGTGCAGATGGCGGGGGTAGTCAGACCGCGGGAGAAGGCGGGGGAGTCGTTGGTGCCGCGGAGGGTGTTGACGTAGTGGCAGGGACGGGCGTATTCGGTGGGAGCCTGATCGTAGATGGAGAAATCGTCGAAGTAGGTGACGAACTCACCCTTGCCGGCGGGCTTGTCGTACTTGAGGATGACCTTCTGAATGGTCTTGCCTGCGGCCACCTCGCCGATGCGGCAGACGACCTGGTTCCACTGGTTGGCGTACAGAATGCGGGACTGACCCTGTGCCACGGGGGTGAGGGGCGTACCGTTCTGATCCACCGCGCCGGTCTCGGACAGCTGGGTGCCGTCGGTGAAGAGCAGGTCGAAGCAGAAGTACATCTGGGTGTAGTTGTGGTCGTAGTGCTCGCCATGCATAGCGGGGAAGACGTGATACTTCAGCGTAGTATCGGGGCCTACGGGGATCTCCAGATTCTGGAGGATACCCTTGGAGTACTTGCCGCCGTTTCTGATCTTACCCGAAGCCTTCAGGG
The DNA here is from genome assembly GCA_964519075.1 of uncultured Lachnospiraceae bacterium. Taxonomy (GTDB): domain Bacteria; phylum Bacillota; class Clostridia; order Oscillospirales; family CAG-272; genus CAKSQF01. The sequence continues at coordinate 415 of CAZFJJ010000173.1, read as the reverse complement.
TGTGAGGGCCGGAAATACCGGTGTTGGCGGGGCCGATCCAGGTCATTTCGGGACCGGGGCTCAGCTCAATGCGGAAATGGTCGTCGGAATGATACAGATTGGAAGAGTGAGGCTCGCCCTCGATAAAGGTCGCGTTCAGCAGAACCTTTTTGGGAGCCACGATAGGAAGGGTGGTGGACATGAAAATGTACCTCCTTACGATTGCTCATCCACGGTTGGATGCAGAAATAAATATCTACCCATTATAGGATAGTTTGCCTTTATTGTACAGAATAATTTCGCTTTTGTAAAGTAAATTGGCGATATTTGTTTGTGAACTTTGTGTGAATGAACAAAGCGCAAGCAATCGGGGAATATCGAAAAAATCTCCCCCGACCGAGGTCGGGGGAGGGGATTATGCGGGGGTGGGTTGCTT
>CAZFJJ010000172.1:0-4183 GCA_964519075.1 uncultured Lachnospiraceae bacterium | reverse complement strand
AAACGGCATGCCGTTTTGCTTTTAGAAAGTTTTGAGGGAGGTTTAGAGGGAACTTTTTCAAAAGTTCCCTCTAAGAAAAACCCCAATCAGATTAAAATTCAGCGTTGCCGGTGGTGCGGGGGAAGGATTCCACGTCGCGGATGTTGGACATACCGGTTACGTACATGATCAGGCGCTCGAAGCCAAGGCCGAAGCCTGCGTGGCGGGTGCCGCCGTACTTGCGCAGCTCGGCGTACCAGCCGTAGGTCTCCTTATCCAGACCGAAGGTCTCGAAGGCGCGATCCAGGTAGTCCACGCGCTCCTCGCGCTGGGAGCCGCCGATCAGCTCGCCTACGCCGGGAACCAGCAGGTCAACGGCGGCGACGGTCTTGTTGTCGTCGTTGAGGCGCATATAGAAGGCCTTGATCTCTTTTGGCCAGTTGGTGACGAATACGGGCTTGCCGAAGACCTTTTCGGTCAGGTAGCGCTCGTGCTCGGTCTGGAGGTCGTAGCCCCAGCCCACGGGATATTCGAACTTCTCGCCGCACTCGGACAGGAGCTTCACGGCGTCGGTGTAGGTGATCTCGGCGAAATCGTTGTTGATGATGTTCTCCAGCCGTGCGATCAGACCCTTGTCTACCCGCAGGTTGAAGAATTCCAGCTCGGCACGGCACTCGTCTAAAAGGCCGCGGATGACGTACTTCAGCATTGCCTCGGCAAGCTCCATATCGTCCTTCAGATCGGCGAATGCGATCTCGGGCTCCAGCATCCAGAACTCAGCCGCATGACGGGGGGTGTTGGAACGCTCGGCACGGAAGGTGGGGCCGAAGGTGTAAACCTTACCGAAGGCCATGGCGTAGGATTCTACGTTCAGCTGACCCGAAACGGTGAGAGATGCCTCTTTGCAGAAGAAATCCTGGGAGTAGTCGATACTGCCGTCGGGATTGCGGGGAGGATTCTCCATATCCAGCGTGGTGACACGGAACATATCGCCTGCACCCTCGCAGTCGGAGGTGGTGATCAGAGGAGTGTGCACGTATACGAAGCCGTTCTCGTGGAAGAAGCGGTGCAGGATCTGTGCCGCTACGCTGCGAACACGGAATACTGCGGAGAACAGGTTGGTACGGGGGCGCAGATGAGGCTTGGTGCGGAGAAATTCCAGGGACTGGCCCTTCTTCTGCATGGGGAAATCGGGGGTGGAAGAACCCTCGATCTCGATCTCGTCGGCCTTCAGCTCAAAGGGCTGCTTGGCACCGGGAGTCAGCTCCAGATGACCTTTGATGATCAGAGCGGCGCCTACGTTCTGCTTGGCGATGACCTTGTAGTTGGCAAGCTTTGCGTCCTCGAAGACTACCTGCAGGTTGGGGAAGCAGGAGCCGTCGTTGAGCTCGATGAAGCCGAATGCGTTGGAGGCACGGATGGTTCTGCACCAGCCGCAGACGGTGAGCTCTTTGTCAGCAAATGCCTCGGGGGAGGCGAAAATTTCTTTAATGGTAATGCGATCCATAATGGTTATCCTTTCTCCTCGGCAATATTCGATCCGAGGTAGAGAATTAGTTCGTTTGAGATGTGCAGTGAGAAAGCTGCTTGTATGATAATAATTTGGAATAAAGAGCGGTTAATCCGGTGGATAGGATCCAACCGATGAAAACGGGAGTGGTGCTATCAATATAGTGCACCCATTTCGGAGTGCCTCTTCCATATACACCGGTAATGTAGATGTATCCTATTAAGAAGATTCCAAAAAGAATATGCGGAATGATCTTGGACCAGTGTTTGGCGAATGATGCGTCTAAATTGAATTGCAGAGTGACTAGATAGAGCAGGATTAAAAATGCGGACAAGGGAAACAATATTGCAAATGCAAGCTCAGCTACGCCGACAAGGTTGCTTTCTAACGGATATATGCCGTGTATGATGAAGATCGGTGCAACCAGGTCCAGCAAAAGCGATGTGATTAAGAGCGCCCTTCGAAGGACAGGACGGATCGCAATGGAAAATGGGGCGATCTGATAGGTGTACCACTTGCCAAATGCCTTGAACGGTTTCATAAAACCCTCCTTATAATATAGGCTCTTTTCCTAATGATTTTCGTGCCCGCCCGGCGATCGTCTCGCCGTCGATGCCCATGGTGGCTCGGAGCGACCGCCCCTTCTCGGAAGCGGCGAAGGGATCCTCGATGGCAACGATGCCCAGTCGATTCTTGAGTCCGCGCTCCGGAAGTGCTTCTCTGAGAAGCATTCCCAGTCCGCCTGCCTTGATGCCTTCCTCCAGCACCAAAATGGGAGCGGAAGTGGAGGTCAACAGATTTGCCAGCGCGTCTGCGGGAGTGGAGATGGGGAGCAGCTGCTCCAATAAGATGATGGTACAAGTAATATTCTCCTCCGAGAGGAGATTTCGTGCCTTCACCGCTTCGTCGAAGATCCGTCCGTAAGTGACGATCACGCAGTCGCTGTCCGAAACGTCCTCCCGATCTCTGCGGAAGGGATACTCGCCGTAAGGGAAGATCGCGCCAACGGGGGAGGGGGTGGCGTTGGGATAGCGGATGCAGGCGGGATGCCCGGAGTCCAGCGAATCGTTCAGTGCACGGGCGAGGGAATCAAAGTCAGCGGGCGCCCAAAGGGAAACGTTTGGGATCTGTCCCAGAAACGCCACGTCGAAAATGCCGTGATGGGTGGGACCGTCTCCTGCGGCAAGCCCTGCACGGTCGATGCAGACGGTGACCGGCAGATCCTGCAGGGCGATGTCGTGGATCAGGTTGTCGTAGCCTCGCTGCAGGAAGGTAGAATAAACAGTAAATACGGGGCGCATTCCCTCAGCCGCAAGTCCTGCGGCGAAGACGAGGGCGTGCTCCTCGGCAATGCCTACATCAAAGAAGCGGTCGGGATAGCGGACGGCGAAATCGGAGATGCCGCATCCCTCTGCCATGGCGGCGGTGATGGCGCAGAGCTTGCCGTCGGATTTCGCGCGCTCACAAAGGAGCCGTCCCACCTCAGCAGAGAAATTGTACGCTATCGGCTTGTTGCCCGGCAGGATGCCGTGATACTCGTTGGGTGAGGCTTCGGCGGGGGTGTAGCCCTTACCCTTGACCGTCTTGACGTGGAGGATGGTGGCCTGCCGCTCGGAACGAGCCTCCCGCAGCAGATCGCGGACGGCGACGAAATCGTTGCCGTCAATGGGACCCAGGTAGTATAGCCCCATATCCTCGAAGTAGTTGCTCTTGAAGAAGAAATTTTTCGTGGCTTGCTTTACGCCCCGTACACAACGGAAGAGACCTTCGCCGATCAGCGGGATCTTCTTGATAAAACGGCGGGTGGCTTTCTTGGTGCGGTGATAACGGGGGGAGCGGCGCAGCTTGGCAAGATGATCGGCAAAATGACCTCTCGTAGGAGAGATGGACATTTCGTTCTCGTTGAGGACGATCACCAGCGGAAGCTCGCGGTCGATATTATTCAGTGCTTCGTGAATCAGACCACCCGTGAATGCACCGTCTCCCATCACCGCTACGGTGAAGGCGTCGCTGCCGGTAATTTTGTCGGCCGATGCAAATCCCAGCGCGGCAGATACCGAGGTGGAGGAATGTCCTGCGCCAAAGGGATCGTGGGGCGACTCGCTGCGCTTGGTGAAGCCCGACAGTCCGCCGGGGGTGCGGATGGAGTCGAAGTGGTCGCGCCGTCCAGTCAGCAGCTTGTGGACGTAGCATTGATGTCCTACGTCAAAGATCAAATGGTCGTGTGGTGAGTCAAAAACCTGATGGAGTGCTACGGTCAGCTCCACGACGCCCAGATTGGACGCCAGGTGTCCGCCGGTTTCGGTGACGTGAGTCACCAGATAGGAGCGCAGTTCGCCGCACAGCCGGATCAGCTGCTCGTCGCTCATCGCCTTCAGATCGGCCGGGGAATGGATCTGCTCCAAAACAGATTCGTTCGTGTTCATTCGTATAATCTCAACATATCGAAAAAGAAGTTGGGCGCAAAACGCCATTTATAGTATTATAAATCATTGGATGCGATTTGTCAACTGTTTTGCGAAAAAAGCGTGGTTTGTGTGCAATAATATATAAATAAAGGAAGAAATGCTGCGCCTTTGGCGGTATATTTGGCGAGTATCGGAAAAACGACCAATAAAGATCGGGAAAATGGTAAATCTGCTTGTCCAAAGTGCCGAAGTGAAAAAAGTTTTGAAAAAGGTATTGACAAAGGGA
>CAZFJJ010000171.1:0-4226 GCA_964519075.1 uncultured Lachnospiraceae bacterium | reverse complement strand
CAAGCTGACCGGCATCTGCACGGGATTCTCGGGCGAGGTGACTGCCGCTGTCACCGACAGCGGTGAGATCGGCACCGATACGGTGGTTCTTGCCATCGGTCACTCCGCCCGAGATACCTACCGCTACCTCATCGAGGGCGAATACGCCATCGAGGCGAAGCCCTTTTCGGTGGGCGTGCGGATCGAGCATCTGCAGGCGGATATCAACTACGCCATGTACGGCAAGGCGGCGGAAATTCTGCCCCCTGCCGAGTATAATCTCTCTTACCGCGAGGGTGATCGGGGCGTGTACAGCTTCTGTATGTGTCCCGGCGGAACGGTGATGGCGGCGGCCTCTGAGGCGGGCGGCGTGGTCACCAACGGAATGTCCAACGCCACACGCGACGGACGAAATTCCAATAGCGCGCTGGCGGTTTCCATACTGCCGTCCGATTTCGGCGGCACGCCCTGGGGCGCCATCAATTTCCAGCGCAGGCTGGAGCGGGCGGCCTTTGCGGCAGGCGGTCAGAGCTACGACGCGCCTCTGCAAACGGTGGGAGACTTTCTCTCAGGAAAGCAGGGAAGCTCACCTTCCCGCATCGCCTCCACCTATCGGGGCGGCGATCACTACGTGCTGTGCGATCTGCACGAGATCTTGCCGTCCTATGCGGGCGAACTGCTGGCGATCGGCATCCGTCGTTTCGCCCGTCAGATTCGAGGTTTTGACGCGCCTGACGCGCTGTTGACCGGCCTTGAGACTCGCACCTCCGCACCTCTGCGCATCTTGCGAGGGGGCGATCGACAGGCGGTAGGTCATCCGGGACTCTACCCCTGCGGAGAGGGAGCGGGCTACGCGGGCGGCATCACCTCCGCCGCCACCGACGGGCTGGCTACTGCTATTGCGGTGATGTACGGGGAAGGGGGACCGCGGAGCGGTAGATGAGGAGAGCACCGACTGCACCGATTAACCCTATTGCCCCTACATAAATACAAAAAGGAGGAACCATATGGATAGCGAAAAGATATGGCGCGCTCATGCAGAGCAACCCGACGCCGCCACCGTGCGCGCTCTTTCTGCAGAACTGGGACTGCTGCCGTTGACGGCGCAGATTCTGGCACGGCGCGGTTATACTACCCCCGATGCGGCGCGGGAATTTCTGTCGCTGTCGGCGGACTATCACGACCCCTTCCTCCTGCCAGATATGAAGGCGGCGGCAGAGCGTCTGTCGCTGGCCATTGATCGCCGCGAGCAGATCGCCGTCTACGGCGATTACGACGCCGACGGCGTTACCTCTACCGCAACGCTGATGCTTTGGCTCCGCTCGATGGGGCTTTCCCCCATCTCCTACATCCCCGATCGGGAGAGCGAGGGCTACGGAATGTCTGCCGCCGCGCTGGATCGCCTGCAGGCGCAGGGAGTGACGCTGGTCGTCACCGTGGATACCGGTGTTACCGCCATCGAGGAGGCGGACTATTGTCGCTCGCTGGGGATGGATCTTTTGATCACCGACCACCACGAGTGCCGCGAGACCCTGCCCGATGCCATTGCCGTGGTGGACCCCAAGCGCCCCGACAGCAGCTATCCCTTCGATGGACTGGCGGGCGTGGGCGTTGCGCTCAAGCTGGTCTCTGCCGTTGAGCTGTATCGCAGAGCGGGAGAAGATCGCAATCTGATCCTCCGTTCGGTATTCCGCAGTTATATCGACCTTGCCGCCATCGGCACGGTGGCTGACGTCATGCCGCTTGTGGACGAGAATCGCTTCATCGTCAGCCGAGGCTTGCAGATGATGGAAAAGCGTCCCCGCGCCGCCGTGACCGCGCTGATCCGTGCGGTGGCGGAAGAGAAGGGAACCGCTCCTGCGTCGGTGGATACTTCCCTCATCAGCTTTACCCTTGCCCCCCGCATCAACGCGGCCGGGCGTATGGAGAGCGCAGACGCCGCCCTCCGACTCTTCCTCTGTCCTCCCGAGGAGACAGCGGCAGCCGCCCGCCATCTGTGCGAATGCAACCGCCACCGTCAGGAGGAGGAGAATCGCATCCTCACCCTTGCGGAGCGTGCGCTGGTATGCGCCCCCGCAGAGGGCATCCCTCCCGCTCATTCCATCGTCCTTGGCGGGGACGATTTCTGCGGTGGCGTGATGGGCATCGTGGCCGCCCGTCTCTGCGAACGCTACGATAAACCCACCATCCTGCTTTCCTTTGACGGCGAGATCGGCAAAGGCTCTGGACGTGCGCCCGAGGGAATCAATCTGGTGGGTGCGCTGGAGGAGACCGCTGATCTCTTGATCCGCTACGGCGGACATACCGCGGCGGCGGGGCTGACCCTGCACCGCGACAACCTCCCCGCTTTTGCGGAGCGGTTCGACCGCGCCGTGGCGTCTGCCACAAGGGAGATCCCCGTGCGCGAATACGACCTTGCCATCACGCCCTCCCATCTGAGTCTGCGGGCGGCGCAGGAGCTGACTCTTCTGGAGCCCTGTGGAGCGGGCAATCCCCTCCCCCTGTTCTGCTGGGAGGGGGCAACGGTGGATTCCATTCTGCCGCTGGGGGAAAAGCATGCCAAGCTGGTTTGCTCGGGCGAGGGGACTTCCCATCCCGTGCTGCTCTTCGGTACGCCCCGGACGGCGCTCGATCTCTTCCCCGGTGACCGCATCGACCTGCTGTTCGAGCTGTCGGTCAACGAGTTCCGTGGGAACACCACCCTTCAGCTGATTTGCAGAGGCTGGCGTCCCGCTTCGGGCGAGATCCGCATTACCGCCGCTGAGATCGACCGTGCAGGCGCGTTGCTGGCAGGCGATCTGTCCACCCTGACCGCTGCCGATCTCCCCACCCGCGAGGAATGCGGACGGGTCTACCGAATCTTACGAAACACGCTCGGCTACAACCGATCCGATCTGATCTCCCCCCGTCGATTGCTTCAGCGGGAGGGCGAATATCCCAAGCTGCGCCTGACCCTGGCGCTTCTCTCCGACGCGGGCCTTGCTACCCTGCGCGGAGACCTTCCCTTGACCGTGACTCTGCCCCGAACCGAGCAGAAGGTGGATCTTGCCGCCCTGCCGCTCTGGAAGCGACTGTATGAGGCGGCAGGCGATTTTGAAAGGAGAAACTGATGCCTTATTCCAATATCGAAAAACTCCTGAAGATCCTTGAGGAGACCAAACGGTTCTACGACTTCGAGAAGATCAAGAGAGCCTATACCTTTGCTGCTGAGATGCACGAGGGGCAGTACCGCGTCAGCGGAGAGCCCTACATCCTCCATCCCGTGGCGGTGGCACAAATCGTGGCACAGCTGGGCATGGACACCGACTCTATCTGCGCCGCCCTGCTCCACGACACCGTGGAGGACTGCGGAACCAAGGTGAATCTGCAGGTCATTACCCAGCATTTTGGCTCCGAGGTCGCCATGCTGGTGGACGGACTCACCAAGCTGGTGCATATCCCCTTCGAGGACAAGGAAGAGGAGCATATGGAGAACCTGCGCAAGATGTTCTTGGCCATGTCTAAGGACGTGCGGGTCATCTTCATCAAGCTCTGCGACCGTCTCCACAATATGCGTACGCTGTCGGTGAAGAACGACCAGAAGCGCCGCAAGACCGCGCTGGAGACCATGCAGGTCTACGCGCCCCTAGCTCACCGTCTGGGTATCCAGCGCATCAAGCAGGAGCTGGAGAATCTGGCGCTGTCCTATCTGGATCCTATCGGCTATGCCGAGGTCAAGGGAGACATCGAGGTCAAATACGGCGAAAACCGCGATTTCATCTTCAGCATCAAGAAGCAGATCACCGACAAGATGCAGGAAAACGGATTCTCCTTCGAGCTGGACGGACGCGTCAAGAGCGTTTACTCCATCTATCGCAAGATGTTCAATCAGAACAAGTCGCTGGACGAGATCTACGACTTCTACGCCGTACGCATCATTACCCACACGGAGCTGGAATGCTACACCGTGCTGGGTATCATCCACGACACCTTCAAGTCCATCCCCGGGCGCTTCAAGGACTATATCTCCACTCCCAAGCCCAACCTCTATCAGTCGCTCCACACCACCGTTATCGGACGCGAGGGCATCCCTTTCGAGGTGCAGATCCGTACCCAAAAGATGCACGAGGTTGCAGAATACGGCGTGGCAGCCCACTGGAAATACAAGTCGGGCGAAAAAGGCAAGGAGGACATCGACCGCCGTCTGGAATGGGTCGCCAATCTGGTCAACCCGGAGGTGGTGATCGGCACCGGCCTCAACGAGCTGG
>CAZFJJ010000170.1:0-4301 GCA_964519075.1 uncultured Lachnospiraceae bacterium | reverse complement strand
CGGCGACAGCGGCATCGGTAAGTCAGAGACTGCCATCGAGCTGGTCAAGCGCGGACACCGTCTCATCGCAGACGACGCTGTGGAGATCAAAAAGGTGTCCAACAAAACGCTGGTGGGCACGGCTCCCGACATCATCCGCCATTATATCGAGCTGCGCGGCATCGGCATCGTGGACGTGCGCCGCATCTTCGGTATGGGCTCGGTCAAAACGACCGAGAAGATCGACCTGGTGGTAGAGCTGGAGCCTTGGAAGGATAACAAGGATTACGACCGCTTCGGCCTGGAAACCGAGTATATGGACATCATGGGACTGAAGATCCCCAAGCTGACGATTCCCATTACGCCCGGACGTAACCTGGCCGTTATTCTGGAGATCGCCGCCATGAACCACCGCCAGAAGAAGATGGGCTACAACACCGCGGAGGAATTCAACAAGCGGCTGATGGAATCCTTCCAATAAGGAGCGACCCGTGCAATATAAACCGCATCGCATACTAAAGCCGCTGGTAATCGTCTGCTTTCCCTTGTTGATCATCGCGTTGACCTTCTGGATCCTCACCTATCTGGGCGTGGGGCCGAAGGGCGTCAATCAGCTGGGAATGCTGGTCACGCTCACCGCGCTGGTCTATCTGTTACTGCGCTACGCGCTCACAGAATTCGTCTATCAGCTACCCGACGAGGGGAATGTCTTCACCGTCACCAAGATAGGCGGCAAGCGTCCTCAAACGGTGGCAGACCTCCGCCTCTCCCGCGGCGACCGCGTCGTCCCTTACGAAAAGGACGCCCGCAAAAAGCTGGGGATCCTACGGACAGAAAATTATTGCGTATCGCTCTTTCCCGAGGAAAGCTGGCTGCTACTCACTATCATCGACGGCAGCCCGGTCGCTCTGCGGCTGGAGTGCCGTCAGGACGTGGCCGACCGCATCCGTGCGCGGATCGAGTCGCTTCCTGTGGAGGATGAAGAATGAAGTCTCTGTTTTTACGGCTCTTTCTCCCCACCGCTAAAGGGGATTATTCCTCCCCCGCCGTCCGCGCCAAGGCGGGAACGCTGGCAGGAGGCGCAGGCATCTGCGCCAATCTGCTGCTGGCCGCAGGGAAATTCTTTGCAGGCGCTCTCAGCGGAAGTATTTCCATCACCGCCGACGCCGCCAATAACCTCACCGACGCAGGCAGCTCCCTGCTGACCGTAGCGGGCTTCCGTCTCTCTGCAAAGCCTGCCGATAAGGGACACCCCTTCGGACACGCCCGCTACGAGTATCTCACCGGTCTGGCGCTGTCCTTTCTGATCCTGCTGGTAGGTTCCTCCTTTCTGAAGGAATCGGTAACCAGCCTCTTTTCGGCATCCGAAACGGTCATCGACGGCATTTCGCTGGCGATCCTTGCCGCGTCCATCGCCGTTAAGCTGTGGATGTGGCGGTTCTACCGAAAGATCGCCCTGCTGATCGACTCGTCCACCCTCCGTGCCGCCGCTGCCGACAGCCTCTCCGACTCGGTGATGACCGCCGTCGTGCTGGCGGGCGCGCTCATTCGCCGCTTCGCGGGCGTGGAGATCGACGGCTTCGTGGGTTGTGCAGTCGCCGCGTTCATCCTGTTCAGCGGCGTTAAGCTGGTGCTGGAGACCTCCGACCCCCTGCTGGGCACCGCGCCCGATCCCGAGCTGGTACGCCGTCTGAAGCAAGCGGTGCTCTCCTATCCCGAGATCATAGGCGTTCACGATCTGATCGTCCACAGCTACGGCGCAGGCAAGCTATTTGCCACCCTCCACGCAGAGGTGGATGCCCGCACCGACCTGACCCACATCCACGACCTGATCGACAACATCGAGTCGGAGGTAGGATCTGCGCTGGGGTTGGAGCTGGTCATCCACATGGATCCGGTCACGCTGGACGATCCTAAGCTGGACGCCATGCACGCCGAGATCGAGACGATCATCCGACAGATCTCCCCAAAGCTCCGTCATCACGATTTCCGCGTGGTGTTCGGCCCCACCCACGACAATATCCTCTTCGACGTGGTGGTGCCCACCGGCTTTCCCCTCCCCGACGGCGAGCTGGTCTATCTTTTGAACGCATCCATCAAGCGGATCTATCCCACCGCCGTGCCGAAGATTCGAGTGGATCACGATTACGCCGACTTTTTGGAGGAATAAGTATGACACTCTACCGTCCCGTAGGCAAAAAGGAGCTGGAGTTCATCGTCCAAAGCGATTTTTCCGCCTTTTTGCCCCGCCTGCCGGAGCAGCCCATCTTCTATCCCGTGCTGAACCGCCGGTACGCTACCGAAATCGCAGAGCGATGGAACTCCCGCGACCCGCAATCGGGGTACAAGGGATATATCACCTCTTTCGAGATCGCCGACGACTTCATCAGTCGTTACGAGGTGCAAACCGTGGGACGCTCCTATCATCAGGAATAATGGATTCCTGCCGAGGAATGGGACGCATTCAACCGAAACATCATCGGCAAGATCCAAGTTTTGCAGGCATTTGAATAAAAACACCGCCCTCAACAAAGATCACACGATCTTTCGTTGAGGGCGGTGTTCTGTTTGTCGGGATCAAACCCCCTTACCCCTGCATCTCGTCCAAGGTCAGCTCGAACGCGGGCAGGAACTCCGTGAGAAAGATCTCCAACTCGGGGATGTTGCGCTTTTTCAGCGCTTCATAGGTGGTCTTTTTGGCGTCGGCGAACTCGGTATTGCCGCACTTGACCTCCTCCACGCACTTGATGTAGGCCGCCAGCTTGTCCGCCGCCTTGACGATGCGGTGAACGTCCTCGGGCAGATCCTCGCGAAGCAGAGGGGCGTAATCCTCTCTCAAATCCTCGGGCAGATGGGAGAGAAGGGTCAGCGCCGCCTGCTCCTCGATCATAGCGTAGCTCTTTCGCAGTTCGGGGGAATTATATTTCACAGGGGTGGGCATATCGCCGGTGTAGACCTCCGAGCCGTCGTGGTAAAGAGCGGCAACAGTCACTGCGCCGAGATCGTAGTCCTTCGAAAGCCGCTTATTACCAATCAGCGCCAGCGCGTGCGCCAGCATCGCCACCTGGGCGGAATGCTCGGCCAGGGTCTCGTCGGCGACGTTACGCATGAGCCCCCACCGTTTGATGTATTTTTGTCTGAAAATCAGAGCGAAAAAGCTATTTTGCATGATGTTTTTCTTGGGAACCCTTTTGGGAAAAAGGGTTCCCAAACCCTCCCAAAAACTTTTGTAAATGTTTAAGACTGTCCCATATTGTAACATACGAGAATGGGATTTGTCAAGTCCTAATTGTTCCTTGTTAGTCAGCCACTTGTAGGGGGCGGTGCCCTCGACGCCCCGTCGATAAACGCCGATCAACGTACATTCGGCTAAAACACGCGCATCTTTTCATCAAAAAACTTGACATCGCCCTGCAAATATGCTACAATGAATCAAATACACTGCAAGGACGGTACCCCCATGAAAGTTGAACTGCTTACATACACCCCCGACGCAGACAAGCTGGTGGCGGCTGCCGCTAAGCTCTGCTACGCCAAAAGCGATATTGATACCCTGATGGACAAGCTCACCCCCGAAAAGGTAGCGGATTTCTTGAAGCTGCTGGGTGACCTCGGTCACGAATCCCCCGTGGAGCACGCGAGCTTCACTTTCGGCATCGAGGGCGTTTCCCGCACCCTGCTGGCACAGCTGACCCGTCACCGTATTGCATCCTACTCGGTACAGAGCCAGCGCTACGTGGAAAAGTCCGGCTTTGACTACGTCACGCCCCCCGAGATCGCCGCGATCCCCGAGGCGAAGGCGATCTTTGAGGAGGAAATGCGCCGCGACGCCGAGGCCTACGACAAGCTCCGTGCTATCCTGAAGGAAAAGCACAAGGCTCGTCTCATCGCCGAGGGCAAATCCGAAGCCGATGCAGAAAAAGCCGCCGGCAAGCTGGCCAACGAGGATGCCCGCTTTGTACTCCCCAACGCCTGCGACACTCGCATCATCATGACCATGAACACCCGCTCGCTCTACAACTTCTTCGCCCTGCGCTGCTGCACCCGCGCTCAGTGGGAGATCCGTGAGCTGGCCACCGAGATGCTCCGACTGGTGAAGGCCGCCGCTCCCCTGCTCTTTGCCGCCGCAGGCCCCTCCTGCGTCAGCGGTCCCTGCCCCGAGGGCGCCATGTGCTGCGGAAAAACGCTGGAAGTGCGAAAGAAATTCAAGGAAATGAAATAAATAAACGTGGAACCTTCTTGAAAGAAGGTTCCACACCTCCAAGAACTTTATTAAAAAGCCGACAAATGCTTGTCGGCCCGGTCATTATTTTTCTGATTTT
>CAZFJJ010000169.1:0-4324 GCA_964519075.1 uncultured Lachnospiraceae bacterium | reverse complement strand
CACCAAGACCGACTACGCAGTAGTAGGTACGGGCGGCTATCTGCCTCAGACCTTCACCTTCGATACGCAGACCGCGCAGTATGTACGTCTCTACGCTACCAAGCTGAACAACGACGGCACCAACTACGCCATGAAGCTCACCGAGGTTGAGGTTTACAACGTCACCGAGACCGTTGCGGCTCCCGAAAACCTGGCTGCAGGCAAGCCCGTTACCAGCGATTCCTCCCACACAGACGGCGCGTGGATCCTCGACAAGATCAACGACAATGATTTCGTTAACCTCTCCACCACCGTTCTGGACTACGGTCAGTTTGCAGGCTACCACACCAGCCCCTCCACTCCCCGTGACGGCTCCGACGCCGCTAAAGCACAGTTCACTATCGAGCTGGGCGAAGGCACTAAGTTCGACAAGGTTGTCATCCAGCCCTCTCACGAGCTGTACTCGGTCAAGACCGTAAAGGGAACTCCCGACGATCCCAGCAACCCCGACGGCATCTACTTCCCCGAGAACTTCCGCATTCAGATCTCCGATGACGGCGAGACCTGGACCGACGTGGTTGTGAAGGAAGGCTACGTTTGCGACTCCACCGATCCTCAGGTATTCACCTTCGAGCAGGTAACCGCCAAGTACGTTCGCTTCCAGATGGAAAAGCTGACCAAGTACATCAAGCTCACCGAGTTTGCCGTATACAACGAGACCGTTGAGGAAGCCCCCGCCACCACGCCCGAGACCGCTCCCCAGACCGGCGACGCCGTTCTGACGGTGTCCGCACTGGCTCTGCTGGCAGGCACCGCTCTCACCGTTGCAGCCCGCCGCCGCAAGGTAACCGAATAAGCAATCGCTCAATAAAAAATACGGATGGCTTCTGCTATCCGTATTTTTATTCGGTTCAATCGGTTTCCTTTTTCCAGCTGATCGCTTGCAGCACGGGGGAGAAATTCGCAACCTCCTCGGCGGTCTCGGTTACCGCTATCCCTGTGACGGGATCGTAGAAATATTGGTAGCAGAAGACCGAAATACCGACGCAATGCTCCAGCGTCTTCGTGTATTCCAGGCTGCGCTGCAAAACGTCCTTGCAGTCGCGCCATTCGTATTTTCCGCTGCCCGCCCAGTTATCGTAGCCGTCCAGCGCTTTGCCGAAGGTCATCCCGACGATCAGCTTCACCGAATCGGTCTTGATCAGTTCGCTGAAGGCAGTGCAGACCGAGACAAAATCCAGCGTATCGTGCCAAAAGCCGGTGTAGACTTGGGGGCAGATGTAGTCAATGTACCCCTCGTTGGCACACCAATTGTACACGTCGGCGTACTGGATATTATACACCGTATCCAGATTGCAGGCGGGACTGATGCCGTAGAGCAGCTCACCGCACTCGGCTTTGACCGTTTCGTAGAGCAGCTTCACCAAGAGATCGATGCGAGAGCGTCGGAAATCGGCAAGCTCTGCCGCGCCGCCCTCCCGTAGATACTCGGCGTAGGCTTCGGCATCGAAGGACGGGACGGTGGTGGGATAGAAATAGTCGTCCATGTGCAGACCGTCGAAAGCATACCGCTCCAGCAGCTCGGCGGCGCCGTCCGCGATCAGCTCGCGCACCTCTTCGTAGGCGGGATTTAGGTAGTAGGTGCCGTTATACAGCACGATGTACTTGCCGCAAAGAGTCTCGTCGTCGTACCACTGACGGATCTTGTACTGCCGATCCACCGAGGCGATCTCGGTATCCCGCATACAGCGCAGGGGATTGATCCATGCGTGGATCGACAGTTCTCGGGCGTGAGCCTCCTCTATTAAGATCGCCACGGGATCGTAAGCAGCTTCGATTCCGTAAGCCCCCACCACGTACTTTGACATGGGATAGTAAGCCGAGGGATACATACTGTCGGCGTTGGGGCGCACCTGCAGGAAGACCGTGTTGAAGCCGAGCGATTGGACGTTATCCAGCAACGACCGCACCAACGCGGTGTAGCTTGCCTGTTCCCGCTGTGCGCCGTCTTCGGTATAGATGAGGTTCATATCATACTGGGAGATCCACATCGCCTTCACATCCTCGTAAAGCAGAACGGAACGGTCGCCGTCGGTTGCAGGCGGGATCGGCTCGGTAACCGGCGCGGAGGTTACGGGAATCGTGACGGTCGCAGGCGTACTCGTGGCGGTCGGCACGGTTGTCTCGGGGGTTACGGTAGTGGTATTCACCGACTTGGTCGTGGTGATCGCAGGCTCACTCGTCACGGGTTCTGCTTCGGCAGAGGTGGCCGCAGAGGTCGCAGGGAGATCCGTGGTCTGCAGGGCGGGCTCGGTGGTTTGAGGCAGATCGGTGGCTTGTGGGGTAGGTGCGGTCTCGGGGATCATTGCAGTCGTCGTGACCGCCGCCGTAGTGGGGATCGCAGGTACGGTGGTCTGTGCGGTGGTCTGCACCGCGGTCACGGACGGCATGTTTTCCGCCGTAGTGCCGACCTGCGATGCAATCGTCCGATCCGCGAACTCTCCGCAAGCGGTCAGCAAAGTCCCTGCAAGCATCGCAAGCGCCAGCACCCGGGCTGCACGTTGGATGAACATCGTTCCGCCTCCTTTCGTTTTTTCTATTTTATCAATTCTCCCGCCCGCTGTCAAGTAGATATTATTGTATTCCAAAGAAAAACCGACCCCGACGATCGCTCGTCAAGGTCGGATTCATTAGTAGCGGTAGCGTCTGCGGGGCTTTGCCGAGGGCATCAGCCAGGCCGTCAGACCTGCGATCAGCGCCATCCCCAGATAGACCGCCGCCCGCAGACCGAAGCCGTCGGTGCCGCCAAAGATCAGCGATACGGTCAGAGGCAGCAACCCGTAGAGCAGAGCCGCGATCAGCATTCCCGCAGGCGCTCTTCCGCTCCTTCCCTGCAATACACCGCAGATCACCGCACCCAACACCAACGCCACGTAGCTGATCCCCGTCAGAAACGCGCCGGGATCGTCAAGCCGAAGGGCAATCAACGCACCGATTACCAATATCGCAAGTCCCAATCCGATCCCCACCAGCGCCGAGCGCAATGACGTAAGAATATGCTTTGCTTCCATTTCGTCTCCATCCTTCCCTTGTTCTGTACGGTTACTGTATGCCGAAGCCTGCCCAATTAGAAGTACCGAATATGCCTTTTTAATCTTGACAAAAGCAAAAAAGTGTGTTATACTGGAAACGGATAGAATGTTTTCCCCTCCATCAGTATCATCACAAACGCATTTTAGAAAGGAAACAAAGCCATGAAACAATTGATTCTATTGACAGCAAGCGTCCTTTTACTTCTAACAGTCTTGGCAGGCTGCACCATCGTCGTACAGGAGCCGGAAAATCAGTATCCTGCCGACGAAAGTTTGGTATATGGCGGCGACTTCGCCATCAAGGTGCAGACCGACGAAAACGGCAATCAGGTGATCATCGGCGGAAATATCACCAATCAGATCGTCGTACCCCCCGAGGACACCGACGCGCCCGACGTTCCCGACGTCACGGAGGATCCCGACGTGCCCGTCGATACCCAAGGACCCGTCGACACCCAAGATGCGACCGCCTGCACCAACCACAGCTTCGGCAGTTGGACGGTGACCCGCGCGGCCAGCTGCTCCCAGACCGGCTCCAAGACCCGCACCTGTACGAGTTGCGGTCACCAGGAGACCGAAACGATCGCCAAGAACGATCACGCTTGGCAGGATGCAACCTGCACCGAGCCTCGCCGCTGTTCGTCCTGCGGCACTACCGACGGCTCTGCGCTGTCCCATACCGGCGGCGCCACCACCTGCGAGCACGGCAAGATTTGCGTGCGCTGCGGCACGGAATACACGTCCATCGGCGATCACGAGATGGTTGATGCAACCTGTACGTCCGGAGAGTACTGCAGCAGCTGCGGCAAGACCTTCGGCTCTGCGTTGGGGCACTCCTATAGCGGCGACAGCTGCTCCCGTTGCGGCAAGTCGGTTCCCGTAAGCGACTTCATCCCTTCCTCCTGGTATCCGCTGTCCATATCCGGCGGCAGGGTCACCTCCTGCTCTTATGCGATAGACGGCGACACCATCCTGGTCACGGTCAACGGATATCGCACGCTCACGACATCCGGCGTTTGCAAGTTTGGCTGGACCGTATACGGAGGCGGATATACTATCATTGAAAGTGGCAATTATACCACGGGTACGTTGGCGGGTAACGAATCCTTCAGCGTAACGGTATCCATCCCGAACGTCATCACCTCCAAATACTCCTCATACAAAGTATCTATCGGTCTTCCCAACTAATCCATACCCGAAGGGGCTGTAAAAAAAGTCCACAAAAAATGAGACTATGAGAACAAAAAATGTTC
>CAZFJJ010000168.1:0-4328 GCA_964519075.1 uncultured Lachnospiraceae bacterium | reverse complement strand
AATGGACATTCTGCTTCGCAGAAGTCCGGGAGTTCGCCTATCATCGAACATCCCATGTCGGGCTTTTATGGAAGTTCTTGGAGGTGTCAGAACCTTCTTTCAAGAAGGTTCTGACAAAAGCCTCAAAGCACGAAAAAGCCGCAGACAAGCTGCGGCTTTTTCATCCAATTACTTGGACTTTTTCAGCTGCTCGCACTGCTGGTTTGCAACGCTGCAGGAAGTCTTGCTTGCGGACTGGCAAGAGGTCTGGCACTCACCGCAGCCGCCCTTCTTAGCGGATGCTTCCAGGTTTCTGGAGTTCAGGGTTTTGATTCTCTTCATGGTAGTTCCTCCTGTGTAGTGTATATGCTTTTATAATAGTAGCACAAATTCAGGATTTTGTCAACGGGTTTTCTGAAAAAGATGAAATATATCGAAAATTCATTGGTACAGATCAGCAAGCCCCTCCCCTACCGGCTCAGGTCTTCAATACTCGCACCGTCTCGGGCAGACCTTCACTGTCGGAGTGGAGGCGCACGCCGCTCTTTTGCAAGTCGGTAAAGGTTTCGATCAGTGCACCGTCGATGCGCTCGCCGGGGACGAGGAGGGGGATGTCGGGAGGATACGCCCAAACGAACTCGCCTGCAATGCGCCCCTCTGCATCGGTGAGTGATACCGTCTCGGCGGGACGCACCGCCGCCTCTGCGGGGGTGCAGACCATCGTCGGCAGGTCGGGGAGAGCGAGGATCGCGCGGTCGGGGGCCGCCGTCAGACGGCGGTCGATAGCGATCACAGCCTCAGCCAGGCGATCGAAGCCCTCGTCGGTGTCGGCAATGGAGGTCATGCACAGACAGCCGTCTGCGGTGGTCATCTCCGGCTCGATGGCAAACTCCTCCCGCAGGATCTGCCCGAAGGCTTCGCCGGTGAGAGCGGTATTTCGCAGAGAGAAGTAGAGCTTCCCGGGATCGAATCCCCAGATTTCGGGGGAATCGCCGGTCAGCAGACCAATGTGCATCAGTTCCGCCATCCGCTGACGTAAACGGCAAATTCGCGCTTCGTAAGCGGCGAACAATTCGTCCCCACGCTCCGCAAGAAGCGACACGCAGGCATCCATCCCCGTCATCAAGAGATAGGAGGGGCTGGTAGTTTGATAATAGGAAAGATATTTCGCGATCTTCTCTCCATCCACTCGCTCCGAACAGATGTGAAGGATCGCCGATTGGGTAAAGGTAGGCAGCGTCTTATGCAGACTCTGGATCACCACGTCTGCGCCCTCGGTCACAGCGGATCTCGGGAAGGCGGGCGAAAAACCCAAATGCGCGCCGTGAGCTTCGTCTACGATCAGGATCGCACCGTGGGCGTGGGCAACGTCGGCAATGGCACGAATATCACTGACCACGCCCTCATAGGTTGGTGACGTAACGAACACCGCGCCCGCGTCGAGGGTTGCGGTCAGCACCCGCTCCACCTCGGCAGGGGTGAGCGAGCCGAACACCCCCGTTTGGGGATCGACAGGTCGGCGGAGATAGCGGGGAGTGAGATTTCGCAGTTCCAGCCCATGATAGGCGGATTTGTGCGCCGAGCGATCCATCACCACCGTCCCGCTTGCGGGAAGTGCGGCAGAGAGCGCGGCAAGAATGCCCGATGACGAGCCGTTCACCAAAAAGTGCGACCGTTTCGCACCCCACAGAGCGGCAGCGCGCTCCATGGCATTCTTCAATACGCCCTCGGCCGCGTGGAGATTGTCAAAGCCGTAGATCTCGGTGATGTCAACCGTCACGGGATCGGGCAGCTTCAGATAATCGGGATTGCGCTTGTGTCCCGGCATATGCATGGGATAGCACCCGCTTTGGCTATACTGAGATAGCAAAGTCAGCAGTTCCATCGCTTATTTGCGGATCTGGATGAACCAGAGAACGGTCAACGCCTGCAGGACGCCGGCTACGGCAAAGATCAGACCAAAGGAGGGCAGCGCGAAGGTCACATACAGACAGCCCGCCACCGACCAGATAATGCCCGACACGCAGACGAGGCGGAGCAGATAGGTCCACCACAGGCAGGCAAACACGGTCGCCACGATACAGCTGCCGGGGATGGCATAGAGGAACAGCAAATGACTGTAGGCAAAATCCGGGCAGATCACCTTGAGCAGAAATACGCCCACCATGGCCGCCAGCCACAAAAGCCCGATGGAAAGCACCGGCACCAGAATGCGGGAGCGCATAGTGATCTGCTGCGGTGCCGACGGCGCTTCGGCATTCTCGGCCTCGGGCGCAGACTCCGGCTCCTGGGGGCGAGGGGTCACCAGATCGTTGACGGTGATGCCGTAGTAATCTGCCAGTATCACCAGCACGGAAATGTCGGGCAGCCCCTCGCCTCGCTCCCATTTCGAAACGCTCTTGTCGGAATAATTGAGGGTCGCCGCCAGCGCCGCTTGGGTCAGCCCGCGGGCACGGCGATAGTATGTTAAATTCTCTGCGACGGTCTTGCGCAGGGTCGTATCGTCCATATTTGCACACTCTCCTGTGAGTAGAATGGGATTGGGAGCGATGTTTTTTGCTCCGTTTGCTACATTATAGCAGATTTTTCACCCGATTGCAATAGGGTTTCTTGATTTTTCCGTTTTCGCACTCCGCGACGCTCCACAACGCGATTCTACCCAGAGGAGAGCGAGCCGTTTTACAAATAGAATACTTTCTTTGAAAAATGCCTTGCAATTTCCAAGGATTTGTATTATAATAATTCTGTCATACGATGACCAGTCAACAATTTTTCATCCAACGACCAATTCCCACGGAGGCTTATATGGAAGCAATCAATCAATTTTACAAGCAATTCTGTACCGAGACCTTTGACGAATCAGGTAAACTGACTCACTTTGATATTCACTACCCCGATCACTTCAACTTCGGCTACGACGTCGTAGATAAGCTCGCCGAGATCGCGCCCGACCGCATTGCCATGGAATGGTGCAACAAGGCCTGCGAGCGCCGTACCTTTACCTTCGGTCAGCTAAAGACCCTCAGCGACAAGGCCGCCAACGTCTTCCGCGCCCACGGCATTGGGAAGGGCGATGCGGTGATGGTGATCCTCAAGCGGCACTACGAATACTGGTACGTTTCGGTAGCACTGCACAAGATCGGCGCGGTGCTGATCCCCGCTACCAATATGCTCACCGTCAAGGACATTGTCTACCGCGTCAATGCGGCTTGCATCAAGGCGATCGTCTGCACCAACGAGGGACAGGTCGCACAGTTCGTGGAGGAAGCACAGGCAAAATGCCCCGCGCTGGAGCAGAAATACATCGTCCGCGAAAGGCGCGAGGGCTATATCCCCCTCACCGATGAGATCGAGACGGCATCCGCAGAGCTTTCCCGCCTGGAGAACGCCGCCACCGACCCGATGATCGTCTACTTCACCTCGGGCACCACCGGCGAGCCTAAGGCGGTCATGCACGATTTCACCTACCCCCTGGGTCACATCCTCACCGCCAAGCATTGGCAGTGCGTGCAGGAGGACTGCCTCCACATGACGGTGGCCGAGTCGGGCTGGGGCAAGACCTCTTGGGGCAAGATCTACGGACAGTGGATCTGCGGCGCGCCCGTGTTCGTCTATGATTTTGACCGCTTCGTAGCAAAGGACCTTTTGGAAAAGCTGACCGAGTACAAGGTCACCACCTTCTGCGCGCCTCCCACCATCTACCGCTTCCTCATTAAAGAGAATCTGGAGGAGTGGGATCTTTCCTTTATTCAGCACGCCTCCACCGCAGGCGAGGCGCTGAACTTTGAGATCTTCAAAATCTTCAAGGACAAAACCGGGCTGGAGATCAAGGAAGCCTTCGGTCAGACCGAGACTACCCTGATCGTGGGCAATCTTGCCGGTAGCACCGACCGTCCCGGCTCTATGGGACTTCCCTCCCCCGCCTACGACATCCGTCTGGTGGACGCCGACAACCGCTTTATCACCGCTCCTCACGTCACCGGCGAGATCGTGGTGGTTCCGCCCAAGGATCGCAAGCAGGTGGGGCTCTTCTCGGGCTACATCCACGAAGATGAGCTGTACGCCCACGTCTGGCGCGGCGGCTTCTACCACACCGGCGACACCGCCTATCTGGACGAGGACGGCTACATCTGGTACGTAGGCAGAAACGACGACATCATCAAGTCCAGCGGCTACCGCATCGGGCCTTTCGAGATCGAAAGCTGCTTGATGGAGAATCCCGCCGTGCTGGAGTGCGCCGTCACCGGCGTGCCCTCCGAGACCCGCGGCTATGTGGTGAAGGCGACGATCGTGCTGGCCAAGGGCTACGAGCCATCCGACGCACTGGCGAAAGAACTGCAGGAATACGT